>DATFKK010000190.1 GCA_035268685.1 Candidatus Krumholzibacteriia bacterium
GACTTCATGGGCGGTCGGTTGGCCACTGCGCAGGACCGGCTCAAGGCCGTGGCCGCCGAGGCGCCGCGGGCGGGGTACACCAACGACGCCCTGGATCTCGCGCTCGTCCTCGTCGAACACGAGATGTCGGGCGACACCGACGAGGCGTCGCTGCTGCAGTACGGGGCGGCGCTCTACCAGAAGGCCACCCACCAGCCCGACGCCCTGGTCAACACGCTGGTCGAGATCGCCGAGGGCCCCCCGGCCGGCGTGCGCGAGCGCGCGCGGCTCGACCTGGCCCGCCTGGCGCGCGACCGGCGTGATCACGACGAGGCGATCGTCTGGGCTTCGCGCGTGGCCGACGAGGCCGCGATCTCACGCTATGCCGCCCCGGCTCTCGACCTGCAGGGCGAGGTGCTGGAAGAGGCAGGGCGTCCCGAGGAGGCCCTGGCCGTCTACGAACGCCTGGTCCTCGAGCACGAGGGCTACGTGCTCATGGACCGGATCCGCGACCGCGTCCGCGCCCTGCGCGGTGATGGCGACGGTCCGGACGAGGAGGAACTGCCATGAAGCGTCTGTTGTTGTCCGTCCTCGTCGTCCTCACGATCGCAACTCCGGCGACCGCGAACGCCGCGCAGCTGCTCGTGCCCATGGACGAGTCGCAGACGAACCACCTGAAGGCCTACGGACTCGCCTTCAAGGTGCTGAAGAAGGGTCAGCCGATCAGCTGGATGCTCAACTACCGCGGCGGTTCCTTCCTCATGCCGGCGAGCGGCTTCGTCGACGTCGAGGCGCGGCTGATGGGCGTGGAGCTCGAGCGCGTGAGCGCGGCCGACGTGGCCGCGATCCGTCGCACGGTGGCCGACGAGAACATGGACGAGGTCCTGCTCGAGGTCCCGCCGCGGATCGCGATCTACGCCCCGCCCAATCATCAGCCGTGGGACGACGCGGTCACGCTGGCGCTGACCTACGCCGAGATCGAATTCGACACGATCTTCGACACCGACGTCCTCGCCGGGGGGTTGTCGGAATACGACTGGCTGCACCTTCACCACGAGGACTTCACCGGCCAGTACGGGAAGTTCTACATGAATTTCGGGCGCACGCAGTGGTACCAGGAGCAGCAGCAGTTCATGGAAGACCTGGCCGGATCGCTGGGCTTCACCACCGTGCGCGAACTCAAGGGTGCGGTCGCGCTGAGGATCAAGGAGTACGTGTCGGGGGGCGGCTTCATGTTCGCCATGTGCTCGGCCACCGACACCATCGACATCGCGCTGGCCGGTCTGGGCGTGGACTTCGCCCCGTCGGTGTTCGACGGGAGTCCGATCGAGGCCGGATTCTCCGAGCGGCGCCTGAACTACGACAACAGCCTGGCGTTCGAGAACTTCCGACTCCAGACCGATCCGGCCGTCTACGAGTACAGCGACATCGACACGAGCAACTACGCGTCGATGCGCGGGGCCGAGGCCGACTACTTCACGCTGTTCGAGTTCAGCGCGAAGCACGACCCCGTCCCGACCATGCTCACGCAGAATCACCGCAACGTGATCAACGGTTTCCTGGGTCAGACCACCGGGTTCCAGCGGCGTGTGCTCAAGGAGCACGTGACGGTACTGGCCGAGGTCGAGGGGACCGACGAGATCCGCTACCTGCACGGCAACCTCGGGCGCGGGACCTTCACCTTCTACGGCGGTCACGACCCCGAGGACTACACGCATCAGGTCGGCGATCCACCCACCGACCTCGATCTGCACCCCGACAGTCCGGGCTATCGGTTGATCCTGAACAACATCCTGTTCCCCGCGGCCAAGAAGAAACCGCAGAAGACCTGACCCTCTCCGGCGTCGAGTTCGCTTGACACGCCGAACAGGGGCTCCGGATACTCGTCGGGCCCCACGCTGCCCACGCCCGTGGGCGGTCTCGTCGGGAGGAGGTGAGCGATCCGGACTCCGGGGGGCACGTCCGGATCGTCGATGGTGAGTCAGATCGAGAACGGGTTTCCGGACTGCCTGAAGTGCAAGACGGGTGTCCTGCTACCCCTCAGCGACTACGGACGCGACGGCGCGCCGATCCATTTCAAGGCCTGGGTCTGCAACAACCCCGAGTGCGGCTTCAACATCCGGATCGACAACGGTGAGGTCAGCCTGGGACGGTCACCCCAACTCCGCTGATCGGACGCGAGTCAGTCGTCGTCGGGCGGCGGATCGTTCCAGGCTCGCACGCACCGGAGCCGGCCGTAGGCGGCCCAGCCCACGGCGAGTGCGCAGACGGCCCCGAATGCGGCGACGTCGGTCGGCAGGTCCGGCAACGTGGTCCCGTGCGCATAGATCAGCAGGATCGTCAGGTTGTAGGCGGCGTGCAGGATCAGCGGCGCGAGCAGCGAGCCCGTGGCCTCGAACACCAGTCCGAGGAACAGGCCCACCAGCAACAGGCTGGCCAGGTTCCACTGCTGTCCGTGCCAGATCGCGAAGACGGCGCCCGTGAACACGATCGCGGCGGTGCGCCCGGTGGCCGTGCGAGCGGCCTGCTGCACCATGCCCCGGAAGACGATCTCCTCGGCGAGCGGCCCGATCACCACCACCGAGAGGATCGCCAGCACCCACTGTCCGCCGTTGGTCGGGATCGAGCGCTCCACCGCGTCCAGGTACTCGGGAGGCGGCGGGACGAGCTGCTGGTTCCACGTGGCCAGGGCCAGCACCGCGGGCACGATGGCGATCGTGATGCCGACCAGCCACAGGATCTGCGGCGGGGGAAGGGGGGCCACGCGCAGGGTCTCGCCCACTCCGACGCCCTGACGACCGAGGTAGAGCAGGGGAAGAGCGATCATCCCGGCGAGATTCGCCCCGATGCTCACCACGTGGATCGGGGCCTCGTCGAAGGCGACGGTCACGATCATCGCCACCAGGTAGGACGAGGCGACGGCCCCCATGCCGATGGCCAGGATCTGACCGGGGGACCGCAACGAGAAGAGATCGGCTCTGTCCGGTGGAGTCGTCATGCCTAGACTGTAACCGCAGACGTGGATCGAGGCTCGGGTCGACCGAACCGCCCCGGGACCTCGGGGGCGAAAGGATGCGAGCGTGTACGTGACCGACACCGCGACCGTGCGCCGCGTGGACGCGGTCACGATCGAGACCGGGACTCCCGGCTACGAACTCATGGAGCGCGCAGGGCGTTCGGCGGCCACGATCCTGCGCGTGGATCCGCGGCCGCGCCGGGGAACGACCCTTGTCGTCTGCGGCAAGGGCAACAACGGCGGCGACGGCCTGGTCGTCGCGCGCGAACTGCACCTGGCCTTCGACCGTGTGGTGGTCGCGCTGGTCGACGACGACCTCGACGGCGATGCCGGTCGCGCCCTCGCCGATGCCCGCGCGGCCGGGGTGCGTGTCGAGCTGCTCGGAGACGATCCGGCGGCGTGGCTCGATACCCTGCACGAGCGATTCCCGGGGGACGTGGTCGTCGACGCCGTGTTCGGCACGGGGCTCCGCCTGCCGCTGCGTGCGCCCTACGCCTCGCTGGTCGGCCGTCTCGGCGCGCTCGGCCGCCGCGTGTTCGCACTGGACGGCCCGAGCGGCCTGGACGGCGACAGCGGCGAGGTCGATCCGAACTGCCCGGTCGCCGACACCTCCGTGAGCTTCGGGCTCATGAAGTGGGGCATGGTGCTGAAGCCGGGCCGTCGCCACTGCGGCACGCTGCACCTCGTGGATCTGGGCTTCGACCGCGAGACCGTCGAGGCCCAGCTCGACGCCGCGACGGACGCGGCACACCACGTCGACGCCGAACTGGTTGCCGGCTGGTGGCCTCGGCGCGCGATGGACGCCCACAAGTACCGTGCGGGATCGGTCTTCGCCGTGGGCGGATCGGTGGGCATGTCCGGCGCGATGGTCCTGGGCTGCAACGCCGCCTACCGCACCGGGGCGGGACTGGTCGAGGCCACGGTCCCGCGGTCGGTCGCGTCGGCGGTCGACACGCAGTGCGTCGAGACCCTGGTGCATCCCGCGGCAGAGACCGATCAGGGGGGGCTGGCCGACTCTCTCCTGCCCGGTCTGGTGGAGCGGTCCGCCCGACACCGCGCGGCGCTGATCGGCCCGGGCGCGGGGCCCGACCATGAGACGGCGACCCTGCTCATGGAACTGATCTCCGAGGTCGACCTGCCCATGGTCGTCGACGCCGACGGTCTGAACGCGTCGAGCCGCACGAATCGTCCGCACGAGTTCGGTCCGGACACCGTCATCACTCCGCACAGTGGAGAGCTCGCGCGATTGATCGACGTTCCCGCTGCCGACATCGAGAGCGACCGCCGTCGCTGGGTCCGTGAGGCCGCCCGCCGTCTGCGGGCGACCGTCCTGCACAAGGGGGCGCCGAGCTTCGTCGCCCACCCCGACGGCCGACTGGCGGTGATCGGCTCCGGAGGCCCGGAACTGGCGTCGGCGGGGACCGGGGACGTCCTCGCCGGGGCGGTGGCCGCGCTGCTCGCGGCCGGACTCGGCCCGTTCGAGGCCGCCTGCGCCGCGGCCTTCGTCCACGGCGACGCCGGGGCACGGGCGGCCGCGCGCTGTGGAACGTCCGGCGTGATGGCCCGTGACGTCCTCGACGAACTCGCACCCGCGGTCCGCGCGCTCGAGCTGCGGCGCGTGCCCTGAGGGCGGACGCGGTGAAGGTCCTGGGGCTCGAGACGAGTTGCGACGACACCAGTGTCGCCTGCGTCGACGACGGAGGGGTGCGCTCGAATCTCGTGAGCAGCCAGATCTCCCTGCACGACCACTTCGGCGGCGTGGTCCCCGAACTGGCATCACGGGCGCACGTGCGCAACGTGCTGCCGGTGGTCGACGCCGCCCTCACCGAGGCCGGATGGACCCTGCGCCACGTCGAGGCCGTGGCCGCCACCGCCGGACCCGGCCTGATCGGCGCCGTGCTCACCGGGCTGACCGCGGCCAAGGCCCTGGCCTGGGCGCTCGAGGTGCCCTTCGCCGGCGTTCACCACATCGAAGCGCACATGCTGGCCAACGGCATCGACGCGCCCATGCCCCTGCCCGCGCTCGTCCTCGTCGTGAGCGGTGGACACACCGAGCTCGTGTGGGTCGAGGCGCCGGGGCGCTATCGTCGGCTCGGCGCCACGCGCGACGACGCCGCCGGCGAGACCCTCGACAAGGCGGCCAAGCTGATGGGGCTGGGCTATCCGGGGGGACCCGAGATCCAGCGCCTGGCCGCCGAGGGGCGGCCCGGTCGTGTCGAACTGCCGCGCGCCCTGCCGGGTCGGACCGATCTGGACTTCTCCTTCAGCGGGCTCAAGACCGCCGTTCGGCTCCATCTCGAGTCGCTCGGCCCGGCTCTCGGCGCACAGGGACTCGCCGATCTGGCCCACGGGCTCCAGGCCGCCGTGGTCGACGTGTTGGTGTCGAAGACCGAGCGGGCTCTGGACCTGCTCGAGGTCCCGCCCGCCGGACTCTGCCTGGCCGGAGGGGTCGCCGCCAATGGCCCCCTGCGCGCGCGCTTCGCCGATCTGGCCCGCGCACGGGGGCTCGCCTTCACCCCACCGCCGCTGCCCTACTGCACCGACAACGCGGCCATGGTCGCGTGGACGGGTCGTCTGCGGCTCCTCGAGCGCGGCGGCGACCCTCTCGACCTGCGCGCCTTCGCGCGGGGCATCGTCCGCTCCTGGGACTGAACGTCCACGGCGATCCTGGCGCGTTCCCTGCTGCTGCTCCGGACGACGCCGCCCGCGCCGAACCTCCGAGGGGGTCCGAGGCCTCGACTTCGCTGCCCGTTCCGGTCGGTTCGTGGTGCCAAGGCGTTGCACGACAACCAGTTGAGTGGCTTCGCCGCCCGGTGCGTCCGTCCTGTCGGCCGTTCACTCTCGCGGGCGGGGATTTCCCATTCTGCGCGGCACATCGAGGCTCCGGGTGAAAGAACGCATCCTCATCGTCGACGACGAGCCCCACATCCGCCGGATCCTGACCTTTCTGCTCGAACAGCAGGGATACCAGGCTCTCACCGCGCGTGACGGGGCCGAGGCCCTCGAGATGGCGCGATCCGAAATGCCCGATCTCGTCCTGCTGGACCTCATGATGCCCCGCATGGACGGCTTCGAGGTCTGCGATCGCCTACGGGCCGACTTCGCCACGGCCCAGATCCCGGTGATCATGGTCACGGCCAAGGGCGAGGTCACCGACAAGGTGCGGGGGCTGCAGGGCGGCGCGAACGACTACCTGACGAAGCCCTACGACAACAAGGAACTCATCGCCCGCGTCCAGAACGTGCTGACCTGGAGCCAGACCCAACGGCAGGCGAACCCGCTCACGGGGCTGCCGGGCAACCAGGCGATCGAGCAGCAGTTGCAGGAGCTGATCCAGGGACGCGAGCCCTTCGCGTTCATGTACGTCGACCTCGACAACTTCAAGGCCTTCAACGACTGCTACGGCTACCAGCAGGGCGACCGGGTGATCCGGTTCACCGCCGACCTCCTGCGCCACTGCTCCGCCGAGGTCGGTACGCCCACCGATTTCATCGGACACATCGGGGGCGACGACTTCTGTGTGATGACCGCCCACGACACGGGTGAGGTCCTCGGACAACGCATCGCCGACCGATTCGGCGAGGAGTTCACGCAGATGCTCGAGCCCGTGGACCTGTCGCGCGGTCACCTGGAGGTCCGGACGCGGCAGGGTGGTCTGCAGAGGGTGCCCTATCCGACCGTGACCATCGCCCTGGTGCTCGACGCAGGCGGAGAGTTCGAGCACTGGGCCCGCGTGGGCGATGCCGCGGCCGAGCTGAAGGCCTTCGGAAAGTCCCTGAAGGGCAACGTCGTGGTCAAGGAACGGCGCCAATCCGCCGATTCCGAATCCGTAGAACCGCCCCTCGCCGAGGGCCCGGCCTGATCCGCCGGGCCAGGAGCGCCGAGGTCCATGACGAGCCTGGTCCGTAGCTACCGCAACTTCCGCTTCCTCGTCCGCAGCGTGCGCTGGGTCGAGCTGGCGATCTGCGCGGTGATCGTCGTGTTCGCGCACGAGGTCGCCGGTCTGCAATTCGACCTCGGGCCGGTGGCCGCGGTGTTCGGGCTGGGACTCCTGTGGAACTGGGGCTTCTGGTACGCGGGTCGGCGGCACCTCCTGCACGAACGCGGGGCCGAGGGGGCCAAGCTGCTCGTGTGGAGCTGGATCGTGGCGGACGTGGTCACGAACCTGTTGGTGATCACCTTCACCGGCGGTATCGCGAGTCCCTTCCTGTTCTTCCTGGCCTTCCCGGTGGTGCTCAGCACGGTCGCGGTGGGGCGGGCGCGGGCCAGCTACGGCGTCGCGCTCGGCTCGGTGCTGGGTCTGGCTGCGATCTGGGGCATGGATCGAGCCGGCACGATCCCGCACTTCAGCGCCTATCCTCCGAGCACCGAGGAGCTCCTGCTCGACCCGAAGGTCTCGCTGTCCCTGCTCGGAGTCCTGGCCGTCACGCTCATGGGCCTGGCCTACTCGATCCATCGCTTCCGCCCGAACTTCTTCGGGTTCCAGGACCAGATGCGCGAAGGTCGCTTCCGCTTCGACGGGTTCCACGCCAGCAACCTTCGCGAGCTCGCCCTCGACGACGTCCAGGCGGTGGGGCCAGAGGACCTGCTCGAGGAGGCGGTGCAAGGACTGACCCTGCACGACAACGTGGCCTTCGGTGCCGCGGTGGTGCTCCCGGCGGGCAGCGACACGGTCGGCGGTGAACCCGGCAGCGCCTGGCACCTGGGACTGACCCGCCAGCGCGTGGTCAGTACCACCCGGCGTCAGGTCATTCCCACGTGGAGCGAGTTCGAGGCCGAACGCAGCGGTCTGTTCGAGAGTCTGAACGGTGCCGAGCCTGGGGACCTGTTCGAAGGTCCCTTCGAGGTCCTGCGGCGTGACGGTCTGTTCCCGCACTTCGACGACGCGGACAGCTACCTGGCGACGGCGGTCGGACAGAACGGACGGCCGGTGGTGATGCTGGTGGCCGGTCTGCGGCACCCGATCGAGGATCGCAGCGGACTCGTCCTGCACCTGCTGAACATCGCCGCCCAGCTGCGGCCGTTGCTGGTGGCCGAGTCGCGCCTGTCGCAGATGCGCGGCGAACTCACCGAGCTGCACAACGAGAACGAGGCCCTGAGTCGGGCGAACAAACTGCAGAGCGATTTCGTCAGCATCGCCAGTCACGAGCTCAAGACGCCGCTGACGGCGATCGGTGCCTACACCGACGCCCTGCTCATGAACGTCGAGAACGTCGACTTTCCCGAGCGGCGCGAGTTCCTGTCGGTGATCCGGCAGGAGAACGACCGTCTGCTGCGCATGGTGAACCGGATCCTCGACTTCTCGCAGATCGAGTTCGGCAACCGCACCCTGCAGCGGACCGCGATCTCCCTGGTGGACCTGATCGACGATTCGATCACGACGTTGCTCCCCCAGCTCGAGCGCAAGGACCAGCGTGTCGACGTGCAGGCCGAGGCCGACATGGCGGCGGTGGAGATCGACGCCGACCTGATGAAGCAGGTCTTCCTGAACCTGATCGGCAACGCCGCGAAGTTCAGTCCCGAGGACAGCACGATCACGGTGAGCGCGCGCGAGGAAGCCACCTCGATCGTCGTCCGCGTGCAGGACGAGGGCCCAGGGATCCCCGACCACGAGATCCCGCACATCTTCAAACAGTTCTACCGCGTGCGGCGCGAGCAGCAGGACAACTCCGAGGGCAGCGGCCTGGGGCTGACCATCGTCAGCAACATCGTCGAGATGCACGGCGGGCGGATCGAAGTCGAATCGAGGCCCGGCGAGGGTGCGTCGTTCCGGTTCCGGCTGCCGAAGCAGCAGTGCGTGAACGAGGAACGCACCACGGTCCTCGGCGACGTCACCCGCCGCGCCGAGTTCCAGCACCTCATGCGGCTGCTGGTCCGCATGCTCGCCGACTACATGAGCTGTAAGATCGTGTCGGTCATGCTGTTGTCGCACGACCGGAGCGAGCTGAGCATCCAGGTGTCCTACGGTCTCGAGGAAGAGGTCGTGAAGTCGGCGCGCGTGCCGATCGGACAGGGGATCGCGGGTCGGGTGGCCGCCACCGGACGGCCGTTGCTGATCGAGGACATCGAAGAGCAACGGGAAGCGGTCCCGGTGGGCCGGGACAATCACCCGCAGTACGAAACCAAGTCGCTGATCAGCGTGCCGCTGAAGCTCGACGGCGAGGTCGTCGGGGTCGTCAATTGCAACAACAAGGTGAGCGGCGAGTCCTTCTACCCCGACGATCTGTCGTTGCTGGTCACCCTGACCGACAAGGTCGTGCACGCCCTGGGGCGGGCGCTGCGCTACGAGGACGTGCGCGACGAGCTCGAGCGTACCGTCGATGCGCTCGAAGCCCTGCTGCGGCTCCAGCACGAGGGTGTGGGAACGTCACGGCGGGCGGCGCGCCTGGCCATGGACCTGGGCCGGCGGTTGGGCCTGACCCGCCGTCAGATCCTGGCCCTGCAGTACGCCTGCCTGATCCACGACGTGGGCATGACGGCCATCGACTCGACGATCGTCCGCAAGGCCGGTCCGCTCACCGAGCAGGAGCGCGAGATCGTCGAGAGCCATCCGGGGCAGGGGGTCGACCTGCTCGAGCCCTTCCTGTCGGCCGACGATCTCGACGAGATCGTCCGCTACCACCACGAACGCGTCGATGGCACCGGATACCCCTCGGGTCTGACCGGTGAACACATCCCGCTGCCGGCGCGGATCCTCGCGATCGTCGACGCCTACGACGCCATGACCAGCGACCGCGCGTGGCGTGGAGCTCGGAGTCCGGCGGAAGCCGCCGCGGAACTGATCGACAACGCCGGCACGCAGTTCGACGCCGAGGTCGTGCAGACCTTCCTCGACGTGCTGGCCGAGAACGCCGAACTCTCCCGACGCGAGTACATGCGTCTGAAGGAAGACCAGACATGGCTGCACCTCGCATCCTCGTAGTCGACGACGAACAACCGTTGGCCCGCATCCTGTCGTTCGCCCTGCAGAACGAGGGGTGCTCGGTCGAGGTGGCGAGCGACGGGATCGACTGCATGAACAAGATCGCGCGTTTCGAGCCCGATGCCGTGCTCATGGACATCATGATGCCCAAGCTCGACGGGCTCGAGACGATCCGTCTGCTGCGACAGAACCATCTTCACCGTGGGGTGACGATCATCGCCATCAGTGCCAAGGCGGCACCGGTCGCTCAACAGGCAGCGCTGGACGCCGGCGCCGATCTGTTCATCAAGAAGCCCTTCCAGATCGCCCGCGTGGTCGAAGACGTCATGCAGCGTCTGACCGCGGGCGACTCCTCCGGCCGCTGACGCGCCCGACGAACGGGGAAGACCGTCGTGTCCTTCGTCCACCTCGCCGGTTTCTACGACACGCTCGGGCTCGTGGTGATCGGGGCCGTCGTCGTGGTGGGTCTGGTGTCGAGGGCGCGCGGTGTGTGGTCCCGAAACACGTACCTCGCTGGCACCGACGGAGAGCCTCGGCTCCGCCCCGTGGACGAGGCCACCCTGGCCGACACGATGCTCGGGCTGACCACCGCCACCGAGCAGGGGGCGGTCCTGAACGGTCTCGCCCGCGACGTGCACGAGCACTTCGGGCTGGCCGGTGTGGTCGTCCGCGTGCGCAACACGAGGGCCCGCATCTTCGAGGCGCGAGCCTTCGCCGGGCTCGACCCCGAGGACGTGGCGCGGGTGAGCACCTTCGACGTTCCGGTCGAGGACTTCGAGGAACTCACCCGGGGCGCGTCGGTCGTGGGACGCTGCTTCTTCGTCCCCGCCGATGATCCGCATTGGTCCGACCACGTCGGGATGGTGGATTCGGTGGCCGGGGACGGTGTCCTGGTGGTTCCCTTCCACGACGAGCGCGAGGAAACCCTGGGCTATCTCCGTGCGAGTACGCGCAGCGATCCCGATGTCCGCGTGGCGGCGCAGATCCGAATGCTGGTGGCGGCCGCTGCGTCGGGGCTGGCGTCGGCGCGTCTGCGATCCATGCTGGAACGGCGAGAACTCGAGTACGCGATCGTGAGCGAACGACTGCGCGAGGCGCACGGTCTGCGCGACAACTTCGTGGCCAACGTGAGCCACGAACTGCGCACCCCGTTGACCTCGGTCAAGGCCTACGCCGAGACCCTCGCCCGCGGGATCGACGACATGGACGCCGCCACACGGCGTGAGTTCGTGGGTGTGATCGAGCACGAGGCCGCGCGCCTCGACCAGATCTTCGACGACCTGCTGGACGTCGCCCACCTCGAGGGCAGGGCGCGGCGTGTGGTGCACGATCGCATCGATCTGCGCGATCTCGCCCGAACCGTGGCCTCCGACCAGCACGACGACCTGGTGGGCGCCGGTCTCGACCTGCGTGTCTACGGACCCGAGAGCCCCGTGTACGTCCAGGGCGACGCCGATGGTCTACGCCAGGTCCTGTACCACCTGCTCGACAACGCGCGCAAGTTCACACCCGAGGGTGGACGGGTGCGCGTGGAACTGCACGAGGACGGAGGGTCGGCCGTCGTGACGGTCGAGGACACCGGGATCGGCATCCCCGAACCCGAGCGGCACCGGGTGTTCGAGCGCTTCTACCAGGTCGACGGCTCGGCCACGCGCTCCGTCGGTGGTCAGGGGCTCGGGCTCGCCCTGTGCCACGACGTGGTCGGCTGGCACCACGGCCGCATTCGGATCGAGGAGGGCGCGGAGGGGGGTGTGCGGATCGTCGTGCAGTTGCCGCTGCGTGGGCTCGTGGTGCGACAGGTGGCCGACGATCCGGCTGCCGATCCGGCCGAACGCATGCAGTGGGAGTCCTTCCTCGGGCTGGCGACCCATCTGGTGAGCGAACTCACGCGGACCCGGGTCGCATCGGTGATGCTCGTCGACGAACTCTACTCGGTGTTGAGGATCGAGGCGGCGGTCGGGCTCGACGAGGACGTGGTGCAGAACACCATGGTGGGGCCGGGCGAGGGCGTCGCGGGTCAGGTCTGGGAACGCGGAGAATCGGTTCTGGCGCCGGATCTCGACGAGGACGTGCGGTTCTCCGGTCTGCGCGACGACGTGAACTACGAGCGGCGCAGTCTCCTGAGTGTCCCTCTGCTCTGGCAGGGGCGGACGGTCGGAGTCCTGAACGTCAACGTGAAGCACGACGGGTCGGCCTTCGACGACGACGATCGTCTGCTGCTCGAGGCCCTGGCCGAGCGTCTGGTCGTGGCGCTGGATCGCTTCGAGCGGTTCCGGGCCGGATTCCAGCGACTGGCGGCGGTCGAGAGCGGGGTGCGGGCCATGCTCGACGTGGGCCGCGAGCGTCAGTCCGCGATCCGCGAGCTGTTCGCGAAGGTCGGTGTGACCACCGGTCGACGGCTGGGGCTGGACGAAGAGCAGCTCCGATCGTTGGCCTACGCGTTGCGCACCTACGACGTGGGCCTGAACGAGATCAGCGGACGGATCCTGCGCAAGGTCACGCCGCTGAGCCGCGACGAGCGGCAACGGATCGAGGAGCACGTCCGGCTCGGCGCGGAGCTCGTGGCCGACCTCGAGCCCTCGCCGCAGGTGCGGAAGCTCATCCTGCACCACCACGAGAACGTCGACGGCAGCGGGTACCCCGATGGCCTTCGCGGCGAGGCGATTCCCGTGGGGGCACGCATCGTGCGTCTGGTCGACGTGCTGAGCGCTCTGCTGCAGGACCGGCCGTTCCGCAGTGCGGTGCCGCTGGGGCCGGCGATCGGACTCGTCGAGGAGGGCGTCGGGCAGGCCTACTGCCCGCGGGTGACGCCGGTCTTCCTCGAGGTGGTCGACGAGAACGCGTCCCGTATCCGAGAAGTCCTGGCGCCGGTGACCGCGGAGTCGCCGGCCGAGATCGAACTGCAGCTGCCGACGGCAGCGGTCGAGACAGGGTCGCCGACCCGGAACGGTGGATCATGAGCAAGAGCATCCTGGTCGTCGACGACGAGATGTACATCGTCAACATCCTGGATTTCACCCTGGCCACCGAGGGGCTGCGGGTGATCACCGCGGCCAACGGCGAGGAAGCGCTGCGGCAGGCGATCGAGAACCCACCGGACCTCGTGATCCTGGACGTCATGATGCCGAAGATCGATGGCTTCGAGGTCTGCCGGGCGCTCAAGGCCAAGGACGAGACCAAGGACGTCCCGGTGATCCTGCTCACGGCCAAGGATCGTGATTCCGACCGGGAGAAGGGCCGGGAGGCCGGTGCGGACCTGTACGTGACCAAGCCCTTCAGTCCGACCCGTCTGCTCGAGGACGTGCGCTCCCTGTTGCAGATGCCGACCGTGGACTGAGCCGGCGGCGCGACGCCGGGCGCGCGAGGGCCTATACTGCCGGCCATGGACGCGTCCGCCCCGGAACCGGCCGGCGTGGACCCGGCGAGCGAACCGCGCTTCGTCGAGGTCGCGCTCGACCTTCCCGTTCCCAAGACCTTCACCTATCGCGTCGCCCCCGGACAGCGTGTCGCCGAGGGCTCGGCCGTGCGTGTGCCCTTCGGGCCGCGCAAGCTCGTGGGCGTGGTGGTCGGGGTGTCCGACTCCGCCGAGGTGCCCCGCGTGCGGGACGTGCTCGAGGTCCTCGACCCCGTCTACACGGTTCCGGAGCCGGTGCGCCGCCTCGCCCGGGACGTGGCGCGGTACTACGCATGCACCGAGGGAGAGGCCCTGCGCCCGACCCTGCCGCCGCGCCCCGGCACGAAGGGCCGGCGCTCGCCCTTCGATCCCGAACCCGACGCCACGGCCGACACCGGGCCGGAACTCACGGCGCCCCAACGGGACTGCGTGGAGCGGGTGGCGCCCGCCGTGGACACCGGACGCTTCGAGAGCTTCCTCCTGCAGGGAGTGACCGGCAGCGGCAAGACCGAGGTCTACCTGCGTCTGATCGCCCGGGCCCTCGAGCGGGGCCGCGGCGCGTTGCTGCTGCTGCCCGAGATCGCGCTCACGCCGCAGACGCTGCGACGACTGCGGAGGCGCTTCCCGGGGGAGGTCGCTCCGTACCACAGCCGGCTCTCGCACGGTGAGCGCTGCGCCGTCTGGGAAGCCGCCGCGCGCGGTGAGGTCCGCGTGGTGGTCGGTCCGCGCAGTGCCGTGTTCGCCCCGGTGCGCGACCTCGGACTGATCGTCGTCGACGAGGAACACGAGTCCAGCTACAAGGCCGACGATCGCCCCCGTTTCCACGGACGCGACGTCGCCCTGTTGCGGGGTTCGGAGGAATCGGTTCCGGTGATCCTGGGTTCGGCCACCCCCAGCCTCGAGACCGAACACAACGCCCGCGAGGGCAAACACGTGCGCCTCCGCCTCGACGATCGCGTCGGTGCGGTCGGAGGCATGCCCGAGGTGCGGATCGTCGACCGTCGTAGGGATCGCCGTGACGCGCGCGAACCGCTGGGCCGTGAGCTGGCCGGCGCGATCGAAGCAGCCCTGGGGCGTGGCGAGCAGGCCATCGTCTTCCACAACCGGCGCGGTTTCGCTCGCTACGTCCAGTGCTTCTCGTGCGGCGACGTGGTCGAGTGCCCCCGCTGCGACATCAGCCTGACCCTCCACCTGCAGGGCGACCGCCTGCGCTGCCACTACTGCGGCTACTCGCGCCGGCGCCCGGAGACCTGCGACGCGTGCGGGGCCGAGGTCCTCGACCCGCGCGGTGCCGGCACGCAGAGGGTCGAGTTGGCGCTCGAGGCCCGCTTCGGCGAGGCGCGGATCCTCCGTCTGGACCAGGACAGCACCAGCGGCCGCGACTCGCACCGGAAGATCCTCGATCGCTTCGGCCGTGGCGAGGCCGACATCCTCGTGGGGACGCAGATGGTGGCGAAGGGGCTGCACTTCCCCCGGGTGACGGTGGTCGGGGTGGTCGACGCGGACCAGGGCCTGCACTTCCCGGACTTCCGCGCGCACGAACGCATCTTCCAGCTCCTGACCCAGGTGGCCGGACGCAGTGGGCGCGGCGACCCGGGCCTGGTGGTCGTCCAGACCTTCGATCCGGAACACCGGGTGCTCCGGCGCGTCCGGGAACACGACGTCGACGGTTTCCTGGCCGAGGAGTGGGAGGAACGCCGCGCGCTCGGGTACCCGCCCCATCGACGCCTCGCGGCGGTGACGGCCACCGCGCCCGACGAGGCGCGTCTCGACCGGGTCCTGGAGCACCTGGCGCAACTCCTTCGCGCAGGACTGCCCACCGACGAGGTGCAGGTCCTGGGTCCGGCCCGGGCCGTGTTGCCGCGGATCAACCGACGCCACCGCGGACAGATGCTCCTGAAGGGGCGCCTGGGGGCCGAACGGAAGGCGTGGGTTCTCGACCGCCTGGCCCGTACGCGGGAAGAGGTGGCGGGGGGGCGCGCGGTCGACCTGGCCCTCGACGTCGACCCACTGCACCTGCTCTGAACCTGCTCTGATGCCCGGATCACGGAAGTGGCGGTGGGGCCAGCGGTTGACACGTGCCGGCACGAAGGCTATACGTTTAAGCACCGAAACCGGCACGATGGCCTCCGGAAATCGTGTCCGGCCTCCGAACTGGCCGCCGTGCCGAATCTGCACTTCCCGCTCCAGCCCAACGCCGTCGCGACCCCCGTCCCCGCGGCCTTCTCGCCCTCGGACGGGATTTCGATCGATCGACGCCGTGGTCCGGTTTCCGCGGGACCTTCCCGCCGAGCCCTCCACGTGTCGACCGACGAGCCGTAGCGGCGGGGCGACCCGAACGCGTCCGTTGCAACGGCGTCCCCACCACCCGTTCGCTCGAATCGTTCGCCGGAGACGTCCGCATGAGCGTCCGCCCGAAGTACGGACACAAGGAGTTTCTTACGATGCGCAGGACCGTCCACCTGGTGGCCTGGGCCCTGGTGCTGACCACGACCGTTCTGGTCGGCTGCAAGTCGGCCTGGGTCAGCTCGGGTCTGATCTATCGCGAGCAGCAGGGTGACTACGCCAAGGCCGAAGAGATGTTCAAGCGCGCCATCGACCGCAGTCGCGGCACCGAGGCGATCGCGTTCTACGAATTGGCGAACACGCTCGTCTACCGCGTCGAGAACGAACACCTGGCCAACGGCGAGATCGACTCGGCGCGCATCAAGATGAAGCTCGCCCACGACAGCTACATGAAGGCGGCCGAGCTGGAGCCCGAGGAATACCGCTTCGATCCCGACGCCGAGACCGAAGAGGAACGGCGTGTGGTGGAGACCGCGATCCAGTCGGCCTACGCGCGTATGTTCAACGGTGCCGTGCAGCGGATGAACAGTGGCCGCATCGACGAGGCGATCACCTGGTTCGATATCGCCTATCTCGCCGACCCGCGCGGCGCTTCGGGCTTCGAGGCGGCTCTACTGCGCAACCAGCTACGCTACAACCAGGTGGTGGACGAGGGCGGCACCGATCCCGACCCGGAGCGGCTGCTGGCCATCCTCGCGGACCTCGACCAGCTGGAGGTCGATTCCGAATGGGAGGCATCGGCCGAGAAGAAGGCCGAGCTGGTGAACGCGAAGGCGCGGATCCTGCGTGGGCTGGGTCGTGAGAGCGAGGCCACCGCTCTGTACGAGGGGATGCTCGCCGACGACCCGAACAACATCGAGCTCCTGCAGCAGGTGGCGCGTGCGCGCCAGGCCGAGGGTGAGTACGTCCCGAGCGCCCGGCTGTACGAGCGGGCCTTCGAAGCCGCACTCGACGACCCCGAGCGCGACGACGACCTGCGTTTCGAGATGGGCTACTTCGCCATGAACGGTTACGTGCGCGGGGAATCCTACGAGAACGTTCTGCGCATGGTCGAGCGGACCCGTCAGTTCGCCGACACGAACGAACGGCGTTCGCGTCTGGCTCGGGCCAAGGCGCGTGCCCACTACGAACTCGAGGAATACGAGCAGGCCGTCGCTGCGATCGAGCCCGTCGTGCAGGACGGTGGCTACGACCCGAACAACATCGAGGCCTGGCAGATCTACTACCTGGCGCTCAACCAGGCCGGGCGCGTCGAAGAGTCCCAGGCGGCTCGCGAGCGCTTCGTCGCCCTGCGTGACGGAACCAGCTGAGCCGCCGGCTCAGGTCCAGTCTCTTTCCCGCGGGTGATCCGGCTCCGGCCGGATCGGCCCGCCCCCAGCCATCGAAAAGCCCACTCGCAAGAAGAAGCGCAGTTCGCGGACCCGCAGAGCGTCGCAGACGTCCTCGGCGCCGCGCGACGCCGTGCCCGTCGACAAGGCCCAGGACGACGAGGGTCTCGCGTCCCCGACCACCGCGGTCGAGGGCGAAGAGGACAGCTCTGCCGTCGGGGGGAAGGGCGACGAGTCCGGCCGGGCCGAGTCCGGGCCGCGGCCCGAGAGCCTGAACCTCGCGTCGCTGAAACAGAAGACCATCAGCGAACTGCTCGAGATCGCCGAGGAGTACGAACTCGAAGGGGTCGCCCACCTGCGCAAGCAGGAGCTGATCTTCCGTCTGCTCGAGGCCCAGGCCGAGCGCGACGGGCTGATCTTCGCCGAGGGCGTCCTGCAGGTGCTGGCCGAGGGCTACGGATTTCTTCGCAGCCCCGACTACAACTACCTGCCCGGTCCCGACGACATCTACCTGTCGCCCAGCCAGATCAAGAAGTTCGATCTGCGCACCGGCGACACGATCAGCGGCCAGGTGCGTCCGCCCAAGGACGGCGAGCGCTACTTCGCCCTGCTGAAGGTCGAGGCGGTCAACTACGAGAACCCCGACGTCAGCAAGCAGATGCCGCTGTTCGACAATCTGACCCCACTCTACCCCGAGGAGCGGTTGTACCTGAGCCAACCGAGCCCCGAGGGCGTGGTCGACGAGGACGTCCCCGAACTCGCGCAGCTGCACGGCAACATGATCGCCGACGACCTGTCGATGCGCGTGATCGACCTGATGTGTCCGATCGGCAAGGGACAGCGTGGCCTGATCGTGGCGCCGCCACGCACGGGGAAGACGGTCCTGCTGCAGAAGCTGGCCAACGCCATCGCCAAGCACCATCCCGAGGTGACCCTGATCGTGCTGCTCATCGACGAGCGGCCCGAGGAGGTTACCGACATGCAGCGGACGGTGAAGGGCGAAGTCGTGAGCTCGACCTTCGACGAACCGGCCGAGCGTCACGTGCAGGTGGCCAGCATGGTCATCAAGAAGGCCAAGCGCCTGGTCGAGCACGGCCGCGACGTGGTCATCCTGCTCGACTCGATCACCCGTCTCGCGCGGGCCCACAACACGGTGGTGCCGCACTCGGGCAAGATCCTGTCGGGTGGTGTGGACGCCAACGCCCTGCAGCGTCCCAAGCGCTTCTTCGGGGCGGCGCGCAACGTCGAGGAGGGCGGTTCGCTCACGATCATCGCCACCGCGCTGATCGAGACCGGCAGTCGCATGGACGAGGTGATCTTCGAGGAGTTCAAGGGCACGGGGAACATGGAGTTGGTGCTCGACCGCAAACTGAGCGACAAGCGCGTGTTCCCGTCCATGGAGATCTTCAAGTCGGGCACGCGCAAGGAAGAGCTGCTGACCGACGAGAAGGAACTCAACAAGATCTGGATCCTGCGGAAGTTCCTGAACGACCGGTCGCCGCAGGAGGCCATGGAGTTCATGCTCGACAAGCTGGCCAAGACCGAGTCGAACACGCAGTTCCTCGAGTCGATGAACGCCTGACCGTCGCCGGATTCCGACCGGAACGACACGAGGCCGTGGGTTCGCACCCACGGCCTCGCTCGTCTCCACCGTACGTCTTCCGTGGAACGATCAGTTACCGTAGCCGGCCTTCAGTCCACCGAAACTCGACGCTTCGGTGTCGACGATGTCGGTCGGCGGCAGCTGGAGGACCGTCCCGTCGGGCAGGGCCGCGAAGACCCCGAACGCCGGGGACGCGCCGAGGAACCCACTGGCGAAGACCACGGCAGCTCCGCCACCGAGCGTCGACAGGTCGGCGGTGAAGCTACCGGCCACGGCGGCCGGATCGCCGGCCACCGTCACATCCACGATGTAGCTGTCGGCCGGGACGTCCACGTAGTCCGGACTGAACTGCTCGAAGCTCACACCCTCGAAGAGGGGGCCGACGTCCCGTGCGAGCACGTCGACCGCCGGGGCGTCCGGCGCACCGTGGTGCAGCAACAGCCCCACCTCGCCGGCGTTCGCCGTGGTACGCCACCCCTCGAAGGGAATCAGTGTGAAGCCCGTGTCGATGCCATCGGGGTTCGACGGCAGCGAGCCGTCGAGCACGCCGGTGGCCATGACCACGTAGCTCTCGCCCGCGGTCAGCGTGAACGGGAAGGTCCCGATGATGTCGGCGACTTCGGAGCCGGGACCGGGCGCGATGCCGATCTCGATCTCCTGTCCGGCCGGCAACTCGACCACACCGGCTGTCCGGAAGGCGAATCCCGGGACGGCGATCGCGCCGTCGAGATAGACGTCGACCACCTCGGCCGCCGGATCCGGCGAGTTGTGGATGACGAGGACGTCCGCCGTCTGCGCCGCCGCTGGCCCGGCCGCGACCACGAACGCCGTGATCAGGAAGAAGGACAGGAAGCGCTTTCCGTTGGTCATGTCGGTCTCCGGAAAAGGGGGTGGGGTCAACGGAAGCCACTCCAGCGCGGGAGTGTGAGCTCCCATACCAGGTCGCTTCGTGCCTCCACGGGTCCGTGGATGCAGTCGGCGTACGCCGGATTCCGGACTAGCCGGCCGGGTAGTAGAAGCGCTCCCGGACGATCTTCCCGTTCTTCCACTCCTGCACCGCGACCTGCTCGACGTGGATCTCCTTGCCGTTCACGTCGACCCAGTCCATGACGTTCTCGTAGGCGGCGCAGCTCTCGCCGGTGCAGACGTTCTTCGCCTCGAAGCCCCGGAATTCCTTCACCGAGTCCACGAAGGCCTGCTCCCGCTCCAGGTTCGCGGCGAGACCCACGGTGGCGCCGTAGGCGGGCTCCTCCATGACGACCTCGTCGTCGTAGAACTCGTGCATGGCCTCGAGAATGCGGCCCGCCTGGACGTATTCGAGCAGCTCGTGGATCCGGACGTCGGTGCTCATGGTCGGCCTTTCCGGTATTATGGGTGTGTGAACATGTGTTGTTCAAACAATAGTAATTCGAGCCGATGCGCAAGGCGGGCGCCGGTCCGAGGCGACTCGGCCGCCGTCGCGTGGCGGACGGGCACCTTCCGTGGTACCCTCTCCAGTCGCGCCTTCGGGGCGCACCGCTGCCGGGTCGTCTGGAAGCGAGGGCAGTCCGGCCCTCCGGATCACACGGCCTCACCAATCCCAGGGCGGTCGAGATGAAGCAGGGAATCCACCCCGAGTACGTGGACACCAAGATCACGTGCCTGTGCGGCCACGAGATCGAGACGCGCAGCACCGCAGGTCCCGCGATCCACGTCGAGGTCTGCTCGAACTGCCACCCCTTCTACACGGGTCAGCAGAAGATCGTGGACACCGCCGGTCGCGTGGAGCGCTTCCGTCAGCGCTACAAGGGTGCGTCGTACAAGAAGGAAAAGAAGGGCTAGGCCCTCCCGGGGGCAGAGGCCGCCGCGATCCCGACCGTCGGGCGTCGACCGGCGGTCGCGCCGTCGTTGCCCCTCGGCCCATGGACCGAAGGACCACCGTGCGTGAGATCCTCGAACAGAAGCTGAGCCGGCTGGCCGAGGTCGAGCAGTTGCTCGGCGATCCGGAGCTGGTGCACGACCAGAAGCGTTTCCGCGAGGTCAACGTCGAGTACAAACACCTGCGCGAGATCGCTGCGCTGGCGCGGCCGTACCTCGAGGCTCTCGACGAACTCGAGAGCGTCCGTGAGCTCGCGAGCGGTGACGATGCCGAGATGGCCGAACTGGCCGAGGCAGAGATCGAGGAGCTCGAGGTATCGATTCCCTCCATGGAATCGAAGCTCCAGGAACTGCTCCTGCCGCGCGATCCCGACGACTCGCGCGACGCGATCGTCGAGATCCGGGCCGGCGCCGGCGGTGACGAGGCGGCCTTGTTCGCCTCCGACATCGCGCGCATGTACCAACGCTTCGCCGAGCGCCACCACTGGAAGATGGAGCTCATGGAGATGAGCGAGTCGGCCAGTGGGGGCTTCAAGGAGGCCATCTTCTCGCTCAAGGGCGACGGGGCCTACGGCCGTCTCCGTCACGAGAGCGGTGTCCACCGCGTGCAGCGCGTGCCGGCCACCGAGTCGCAGGGTCGGATCCACACCTCCACGTGCACCGTGGCCGTCCTGCCCGAAGCCGAGGCCGTCGAGGTCGAGATCGACGAGAACGACCTCCGGATCGATGTCTACCGCTCCAGCGGGCCGGGCGGGCAGAGCGTGAACACGACCGACAGCGCGGTGCGGATCACACACGTGCCCACCGGGCTCGTCGTGGCGATCCAGGACGAGAAGTCCCAGCACAAGAACCGGGCGAAGGCCCTGCGGGTGCTGCGCTCGCGCCTGTACGAACAGGCCAAGCGCGAGCAGATGGAGGCCGAGTCGGCCGAGCGTCGATCGCAGGTCGGTACCGGCGACCGGAGCGAGAAGATCCGCACCTACAACTTCCCGCAGAGCCGCATCACCGACCACCGCATCGGCTACACGGCCCACAACCTGGGCGACCTGCTCGATGGCGACCTCGACGCCCTGCTCGATGCCCTCGCCGAGCGGCAACGCGAGCAGCTGATGCAGGCCGAATGACCATGGCGGGCTCGGAGCCCCTGTGGACTCCCATGCCGTTGATCCGGGTCACGGCGGAGTTCTTCACCGACAAGGGCATCGACTCTGCCCGCCTCGACGCCGAGCTGCTCCTGGCCCACGTGCTCGGTTGCACACGTCTGCAACTGTACCTGGACTCCGACCGCCCGATCGTGCCCGACGAGCTGAACCGTTATCGGGAACTCGTGAAGCGGCGTGGCCGACGCGAGCCACTGCAGCTGTTGATCGGCCACGTCGAAATCCTCGAGCACGAGTTCCTGGTGCGCCCGGGAGTCTTCATCCCGCGTCCGGAGACCGAGGTGTTGATCGAGGTCTGCCGCGGTCTGGACCTGCCCGAGTCGCCCACGATCGTCGAGGTCGGAGTGGGGACGGGGTGTGTCGGGCTGTCGCTGATGATGCATTTCGCCGGGGCGTCGTTGATCGGCTTCGACGTGAATCCGAGAGCGATCGAGTTGACGGGTGTCAATGCCGAGCGGCTCGGCCTGCGCTCGCGGGTCGAACTCCGCGAAGGCGACGCCCTGGAGCCGGGCCTGCCCTCGTGCGATCTTCTCGTGTCGAATCCGCCCTACGTGCCCGGGCCCGTGGTGGAGTCGCTCCAGCCCGAGGTGCGTGACCACGATCCGCCCGAGGCCCTCGACGGCGGTCCCGGCGGCCTCGACTTCCTGCGACGTCTCGTCCCCCTGGCTGCGCGTGCGGTGCGTCCCGGAGGCTGGATCGCACTGGAGCACGGCGACGAGCAGGGCGCAGCGGTGGTCGCGCTGGTGTCGCAGTCCGGTTTCGGTGATGTGGAGGTCGTGTCGGATCTCGCCGAACGGGACCGGGTGACGGTGGGTCGGCTCGCCTGAGCCCGTCGACCGCCGGTCCGGGATCGGTGGGCGGTCGGCGCGCGCTGGGCGCGCCACGATCGGCTCCCCTCTGGACGTCACCGGCCCGATCGCCTAGAAACGAACCCGTCCCACCCGCCTCGGTGCCCAACCCCGGAGCCCACCGTGGACCGCTTCCACATCGAAGGCCCCTGTACGCTTTCCGGCACCGTGCGTGTCGGTGGGGCCAAGAACGCCGTCCTGCCACTCATGGCCGCGACCCTGCTCACGCAGGGAGTGAGCCGCATCCACAACGTCCCGCAGTTGAGGGATTCACGCACCATGGCCCGCGTGCTCGAGACCATGGGCGCGACGGTACGCTTCGAGGACCACGAGCTGGTCGTCGACACCACCGACGCCCGCGGAATCGACGCGCCCTACGACCTGGTCAAGACGATGCGCGCGTCGATCTACGTGCTCGGTCCGACGCTGGCGCGCCACGGCGAGGCCAAGGTCTCGTTGCCCGGCGGCTGCGCGTGGGGCCCGCGCCCGGTGAACCTGCATCTCAGGGGCATGGAGGCCCTCGGCGCGACCATCGACCTCGAGGGTGGCTACATCCACGCGAAGGCCGACCGCCTGCGCGGTGCCGACATCTCCTTCGAGATCAGCAGCGTGGGCGCCACCGCGAACGTGTTGATGGCCGCGGTGCTGGCCGAGGGCCGCACCGTGCTCGACAACGCCGCGCGCGAGCCCGAGGTCACGCAGCTCGCGCAGGCCCTCGTCGCCGCCGGCGCGAAGATCGACGGCATCGGCACGACCCGTCTCGAGGTGACCGGTGTCGAACACCTCGAGCCCCTGGACATCTCCGTGATCCCCGATCGCATCGAGGTGGGGACGTTCCTCGCTGCCGGCGCGATGCTGCACTCGAAGATCCGCGTGGAGGGCGTGCGCCCCGAGCACGTGGCCTCGACCGTCGATGCGCTCTCGATGACCGGCGCCCGCTTCGCCGTCCACGACGACGCCGTCGACGTCGACGGCAGCAGCGCACACCGCCCGCTGAACGCGGTCACCCGGCCCTTCCCCGGCTTCCCGACCGACATGCAGGCCCAGACCATGGCCGTGGCCTGTCTCATGGACGGCATCAGCGTGATCACCGACACCATCTATCCCGACCGCTTCACCCACGTGGCCGAACTGCAGCGTCTGGGCGCGAGCGTTCGTGTCGAGAACAACGCCGCGATCGTCCGCGGCGTCGAGCAGTTGAAGGGCGCTCCCGTCATGGCCACCGACCTGCGTGCTTCGGCCGCCCTGATCCTCGCCGGTCTCGCCGCCCATGGTACCACCGTCCTCGACCGCATCTACCACATCGACCGCGGCTACGAACGCATCGAGCAGAAACTCGGCGCCCTCGGCGCGAAGATCGAACGCGTCGAGGGCCCGGCCACGCCCTGAGCGGGTGACGGTGGCTCGTTCGACGCGTGGCGCGCCGCTGTGATCGGGCCGGGTGATCCCGATGGTCGGAGTCGTGTGGCGCCGTGCGCTTCGCCCCGGACGCGACGGCGTCCGAAGGTCACGCCCCACCCCGATCACGACGCACCGACCGGATCGGCCGCGACGTCCCCCGGGACCGCGTTCGCGATCGGTCGCGATCCAAAGGTCTGCTCCGCGCGCCGACGATTGTGCGCCCCGCACAGCACACGAAGGTTGTCGGGTTCGTGGGTTCCACCCAGGGCGAAGGGCCGGACGTGGTCGACCTGGAGGTCGTGGGTGGCGGTGCAGCGCGTGCCATCGGGCGCGACGTAGGTGCAACGGTGGCCGTCGCGGTCGAAGACCTGGTCGCGGGTGGCACGAGGGATGTGGCGGGTCGGATTCTGCGGCTTCGCGGGTTCGGCGTTCTTCCTCCGCGGTTTCGGCCCGTCGTGGTCCAGGTAGAAGTGGACCAGGGCGTTCAGCGCGTCCTCCATCGACATCGCCTGCGGCTTCGTCCGCGACAGCTTCGCGCGGGCGCGCTCGAAGGCAGCGTGGTCCTCGGCGGTGAGTGTGAACGAGAGGGCCATGCGGGATTCGACGGTGGGCTCGGGGGTCGTCGCAGGGGCCGAGGTCCTCGCTTCCGGAGCGGAACGGCCGGAGTCCGCACCGCGCGGCCGATCGCGTCCAGCGACTCTTGACGCAGGAGCACTCACGCCCGGTGCCACTTCCGTAGTGGAACCGCCGCCCGCTTGCGACGCGGAACTTCCACAGAACATCCCCACCTCGGCCGACGGCGCGGAACTCTTCTTCACCGCGACCGGCTTCACGCGTTCCGCTGGCTTCTCGACCGGCCGAACGCCAGCCACGATCGACTCGACCTCACGCGGCGAACGACCGTCGATCGACTGCAACAAAGCCGCGGGATCGGATGCCTCCTCCAACACCGGCGCCATCTTCGCAAGAGCGCTGAGACTCGTGCGATGATCGCGCAACATCTCGATCACCACGGGACACCGCACCGCACACCGCATCGCCGCGAACCGACGAGACGCCGCGGCCGGCGAGTACCGCAACCGCTCGACCAACAACTGGAACACCGATCGATACCCTGCATCGACGTGCGTCCGCGTGCGCTGGCACTCGACCAGGACCGAAATCAACGCCACCGTCGCCGCGTGTTCGGACCGACGCAACGACTCCAACCGCTCGATCACCTGCATGTCTTCGAACCTCCGGGGAGGCGGCTCGAAGGCATTGTACACCCTGTTTCGCGACGCCCTGACAGAGCCCAGGATGTACAGCGCGACATCGAGACGGCGGATCACTCCACCACGACGACCAACAACCACGACGGGGCGGATCAGCGCCCCAGGGGCCCGGTTCTACACACGACCCCACAACACCGAAATCCCGCCCACGAAAACCCTGTCAAGCCCCTCGCGAACAAAGCTGTGGATGCTTGTTGCGGAGTCGCGCTCCGGCGCGACCAGGCGGGCGACGCCGCGCACGTTCCACCGTTGCGACACGGAACATCCACAGTCTTCCCAGCACGACCCGGCGCCACAGCCCCTGCGACGCTCCCTGTTCCATCGCGGAACATCCCCAAACCCCCAACGCCCCAACTCCCAACCGCCATCCCCCAGCGCCACCGCCCCAACGCCCAACGCCCCGGCGCCACCACCCCAACGCCCACCGCCCCGGCGCCACCGCCCCGACTCCCACCACCCCATCCCCCATCCCCCGACCCCGCTCCAACCCCAAGCACCCTCGACGCCCGCACCCAACCCTCCTATCTTCGCGCCAAGGCCCACTCACCGACTCACCCACCCACCTGACCGCCCATCCCTCCGCCGCCACACGACATGACCACACCGCGCACGCTCATCCTCGGCACCGCCGGCCACGTCGATCACGGGAAGACCACCCTGATCGGCGCGCTCACGGGCACCGACACCGACCGGCTCGAGGAAGAACACCGCCGCGGGATCTCGATCGAACTCGGCTTCGCGCACCTCGATCTGGCCGACGATCTGCGCCTGGGGATCGTCGACGTGCCGGGTCACGAGCGTTTCGTGCGGCAGATGGTCTCGGGTGCGGGCGGGATGGATCTGGCCATGCTCCTGGTCGCTGCCGACGAAGGCGTCATGCCGCAGACACGCGAGCACTTCGACGTGCTGCGCATGCTGGGCGTGCCGGCGGGCCTGATCGTGCTCACGAAGATGGACATGGCCGATCCCGACCTCGCCGACGTGGTCGAGGAAGAGGTCAAGGAACTGGTCGAGGGCAGCTTCCTCGAGGGCGCGCCGATCGTGCGGGTGAGTGGACAGACGAAGGAGGGTGTGGACACGCTGCGTTCAACCCTCGAGGAGGTCGCGAGGGCAGCGCCGGTCCGCTCGCGTGCGGGGCACTTCCGGTTGCCGGTCGATCGCGTGTTCGTGCTGCGGGGGACGGGGGTCGTGGTCACGGGCACGGCGTGGTCGGGCACGGTCGAGCCGGGCGATACGCTGAAGCTCTTGCCGCAGGGCACCGACGTCCGCGTCCGCGACGTGCAGAGTCACGGTGCGACCGTCCCGCGCGCGGGTGCGGGCGAGCGCATCGCGTTGTCGGTGCACGGTGTGAAGAAGGAGGACCTCGAACGCGGTGACCAGCTCGTCACACCGGGGCCGTGGGCGGCGAGTACGATCGTCGGGGCGCGACTCACCGCGGTCGAGGATCCCGAGCTGGCAGCGCGCATGCGCCCGCGGGCGCGGGTGCACGTCCACCACGCCGCGCGGGGAGTGATCGGACGCATCGATCCGCTGGAGGGCGAGGGCCCGTTCGGGCCGGGGGATTCACGCTTGGTCCGGCTGCTCCTCGAGGAACCGATCATCGCGCGGCCGGGCGACCGACTCGTCGTGCGGACCTACTCCCCGATGATCACCGCCGCCGGCGGCGTGGTCCTCGATCCCCAGGGCCGCAAGGGGGAACGCCGTGCCCGGACCCTGGAACGACTCGAAGCCCTCGAGTCGGGCGGCGGGAACGCCTGGGCCTTCGTGGCCGAACCGGCCGCGTGGGGTCGTCCCGAGTCGGAGGTCCTCGACCGGCTGGCCATGTTGGGCCACGACCCCGCCGATGCGAAGGCGGCGATCGAGGCCGAGGTCGAGGCCGGTCGTCGACGCCGGGTCGCGGGACGCGTCGTCGACGCCGCTGCCTTCGACGGAGCCGCGGAGCGTGCCCTGGAGAGGCTCCGGGCCCATCAGGAGTCGGCGCCCATGACCGTGGGACTCCCGCGCGAGGAGTTGCGGCAGTTCCTCGGACACACCGGGAGCTCCCACGACTTCGCCCGTGTGCTCGCGGTGTGGGCCAGGGAACACCCCGTGTTCGTGCGCGGCGATCGTGTCCGTGCCGACACCGCGGAGCCGCCGCTCGACGAAGCCCAGCGCGAAGCCGTGGCCCACATGGAGTCGCGCGTCCAGCGGGCCGAGCCACTGTTCGAGGCCGCGCCGAAAGACCTCGAACAACCGGCCCTGCGCCTGCTGGTGGACTCGGGCCGCGTGATCCGGCTCGAGGGCCGCCTGCTCGTCCACCGCGATCGGCTCGACGAGCTCGCCCGTCGCGTGGGCGAACACTTCGAACACGAGGATGCGCTCGAGATCGGGCACGTGAAGGAATGGACCGGCGCCTCGCGCAAGTATGTCGTGCCGCTCATGGAGTGGCTCGACCGCGCCGAAGTCACACGCTTCGAGCGTGGCATGCGGCGGCGTGGACCGCGCTGTCCGGACTGACGGTCCGCCGGCGCGCGAGGACTCCTTCCCGAGGGTCCGTCCGGGATCGGGGCACAGCACCTGCATTCCGGACGAGGACCGCGCCACGGGTCGATTCCCGGCCCCCGCGCGGCGGAGACCATGACCTCGCGCGAAGACCTCCACGACCTCCCGGGTGGCGTCACCACCGACGACGCGGATCCGGCGCCCCTCGGCACGACGGAAGCTCCTTCCACCGACGGGGCAGGGCCTGCCGACGACGTGATCGACGCCACGGAGAAAGCCATCTCGACCGCCGCAGACCCGCCGGCCGCCGACCCGTCGATCCCCGACCCGTCGGCCGCCGCAGACCCGCCGGCCGCCACCGATCCCGAACCCGACCCTCTCGCCGACGGTCTCTCGGTCCAGATCTCCGAGGACCGGATGACGGCGACCCTGACGCTGCCTCCGCTCATGGGCGCGCCGACCCCCGACCCGTCGGCGATCGTGGAATACCTGCGCGACGAGCACCGTCTGGTCGACGTCGACAAGGACGCCGTGGACCAGGCCGTGATCGAGGCGACCGGTTCCGAGTCGAAGGCGACCGCGGTCGTCGTCGCGCGCGGCGCCGAGGCCGTTCCCGGCGAAGACGGGCGACTGGAGTGGCTGGGAGACTTCTTCGAGTCGCGCGCGCTCAAGATGCCCGACGGACGCGTGGACCACTACCACCACACGAAGGTCAGCGTGTGCGAGGGCCAGCCGATCCTGAAGATCCATCCGCCCAGCCGGGGCCAGCCCGGGACCGACGTGGTCGGCAACACCGTCAAGGCCCACCCGGGCTCCGAGGCCGAGATCGAACTCGACGAGACTGTCCGTCGCGACGAGCGCGATGCGTCCCTGGTGTGCGCAGCGCGTCCGGGCATGGTGGAGTTCTACCGCGGCAAGGTCCTCGTGAGCGAGGTGCTGATCGTCGACGAGGTGGACTTCTCCTCCGGCTCGATCGACTTCGAGGGCGCGGTGCAGGTGCGCAATTCCGTGGCGCCGAAGTTCACGGTGGCCGGCAGCGGGACCGTGATCATCGGTGGTCCCGTCGAGAACGCGCGCGTCGAGTCGAAGAAGAGCATCACCATCGACAAGGGCGTCATGGGCAAGGGCGACGCGGTGGTGACCTGCGCCGGCGACCTGTCGATCGGTTTCGCGCGGGAGACGGCGATCCACTGCGGTGGCCGGCTCGACGCGCGGCGCGAGCTGTTGTGGTGCGAGGGCGAGGTCCACGGCGACCTCATGGCCGAGACCGGACGCATCGTCGGAGGTCACTGGCGGGCCGGCGGACGCGTGGTGGCCGACGAGGTCGGATCGCGCGAAGAGGTCACCACGATCATCACGCTGGGCGAGGCGCCCGAGCAGAACCGCGCGCTCAAACTCCTGACCCGCGATCGCAAGAAGTACCAGGAGCAGCTCGTGGAGTTCCGCCGCAAGTACCTGCCCATGATCCAGGGAAGGCTCGGCCGGATCGGCGCGAAGGAACGCGAAGCCCTCGAGCAACGCCTCTTCCTGTACCAGCGTCAGGCCAGCCGCTCGCGCAAGCGCGAGTACGTGCTGCGCAAGAAGCTGAACATCCAGCGGCGGGCGTCGTTCCTCTGGGTGAAGACCATGATCTTCGCCAGCACGCGTCTGCGCATGAATGGCGGCAAGCACGTCCACGAGTTCAAGGAAGAGCAACCCGGACCGGTGTGCGTGCGCTACGACGCCGACACCCGCAGCGCGGTGATCGAGCACATCGGGCTGGAGGACTGCGCCTCGCGCTTCCGCTAGTCACCGTCGCGGCGTTCGCAGCCCGACGGGATCCCTGGTTCCACGAAGACGGTCTCGGCGCGGTCGGCGACGACCTCGCCGGGTGCCGCCTTGCGCGGCTTGCGGACGTGGCGGCGTTCGCACACCAGGACGGGAACCGTCGACGAGGTCTTCGCCCGGCTGTAGTGCGCGGCCACCTGCGCGACCCGGGCGATCAACCGCCGCGGCAGGTCACGGCCACCGCTGCGCAGGATCACGTGGCTGCCCGGGACGCCCTGGGCGTGCAGCCACAGGTCGCGGTTGTGGGCGTGATGCTTCAACAGTTCGTCGTTGTCGCGCGCGCTGCGCCCCACGCGCAACTCCCAGCCGTCGAGCTCGAAGCTCCAGTAGGGCAGCCGTTCCGCCGGGCGTTTCCCGCGTTCGCTCGCGGGTTTCGGTGCCTTCGGGACCGGGTCGAGTTCGTGGGCAGCGGCGAAGTCGAGCCACGCGTCGAGGTCGGCCCCGGCGTCGAGCTCTTCGAGCGCAGCGCGGCGTTCCACCAGCGTGGTCAGCTCGGTCCGCTGCTCGTGCAGCCGCCGCTCCACCTGTTCCAGTTTCCGCTCGGCGCGCGCGGCCCTCTTGTACCAACGATCCAGATTGGCTGCGGGCGGGCGCGAGGGATCGAGGACGAGGCGCACCGTCTCGCCGTCGAAGTCGGTGAGGTCGACGTGGTCACGGCCGGCGTCCACCCGATGGAGGTTCGCCGCGAGCAGATCGGCCCTCGCGCGGATGCCCTGGTCGCGGCGGGCGTCGTCGAGGTCGCCCTCGAGCTGCCATACGCGTCGTTGGGCGCGTTTCGCGGCCTGGTCGGTGCGCTGACGCAGGGTGCGGGCGGTCTGCTGGAGCAGGCGCGCCCGGAGCGTGGCTTCGCAGCGGTCGCGGTGTTCGTCCGGGTCGAAGTCGGAGTCGGGTCGGGGCGGCCGGGGACGCAGGGGACGGTCGTCCATGCGCCCCTGGCGCGCGAGGTCCTCGCCCGCCGCTCCGGTCAGCCAGATCCCGCCGGGCCGCGGGAAGAAGCGCACGTCGAGGTGCAGCGGTGGCGCCGGGCCGAGTTCGAGACGCAGGCCGTCGACCTGGCCGTCGTCGGTCTCGAGAACTTCGGCGCCCGTCAGCACCCGGTCGCCGAGATGGGCGGGGAAGGGACTGCGGGCGTGGCGGCCGAGCAGTTCGAGGAAGCGGCGGGGCAGAGGGCGATCGGTCAGCCAGGCCATTCGTTCACCGCCCTGGGCCACCATCCACACGAAGCGTCCGCCGATTCGGACCGACACCCACCCGGGTCCGCTGATCGCCCCTTCGACGCGGGCACCCGACAAGGTGTCGGTCAGCGCCTCGGCCAGACCGTCGAGCCATCGATGGGGAGGATCCACGCGCGTCTCCATGCGGCGAAGCTAGACGGCGGCCCGCTCGCGGGCAAGCCGCTGGCCCGCTCGTAGGCGAGCCGGCGACTTCCCCGCTTGCCGGCCGGGCCGGGCGGCTCCATCCTGGGGCCGGTCGATCGCGGACCCCTCCACGAGGTGACCATGAGGAGCATGACTGGAATCGGGCACGGGCGCGCCCACGACGGCACGAACGAACTGCGCGTGGAGATCCGGTCGGTGAACCACCGCTTCCTCGACGTGGTCATGCGCCTGCCCGACGCCTTCGCGTCGTTCGAGACCGAGATCCGCCAACGCCTGCAGGAGGTCGTCGACCGCGGGCGTCTCAGCGTGACCCTCGAGTTCGAGCAGACCACGCCGCAGCTCGAGGTGACCTTCCACGAGCCCTTCGTGAAGGCCTTCGTGGTCGAGGCCCGACGGATCGCCCGGGCACACGGAGTGCGCGACGACCTGAGCGTGAGCGATCTCGCCCAGATCGACCGCGCCTTCGTCGTGCGCGAGAAGGATCTGCCCGAAGAGATCCTGCGTCCGTTGCTCGACCGGGCCTTCGACCAGGCGCTCGACGACTACCAGACCATGCGCGCGGCCGAGGGCGCGAAGCTGCGCGACGATCTCAGCGCGCGCGTCGACCGCATCGAGCGGCACGTGCAGGCCGTGAGCGAACGCGCCCAGGAGGTCCCCGCAGAGTTGCGCCGTCGCCTCGAGGAACGCCTGGAACGCATGGGCGCCAAGGACCAGGTCGATCCCCAGCGTCTGGCCGCCGAGGTCGTGCTCCTGGTCGACAAGGCCACCGTCCACGAGGAACTGGAGCGCATGGAGAGCCACCTCTCGCAGTTCCGCGAGACCATCGCGGGCGAGGGGCCGACCGCCAAGCGCCTCGGTTTCCTGCTGCAGGAGATGCACCGTGAGGTGAACACCACCGGGAGCAAGAGCAGCGACCTGACCATCACCGACGCGGTCGTACGGATGAAGGAAGAGATCGAGAACATCCGCGAGCAGATCCAGAACCTGGAGTAGGCGCTTGGACCTCGGGACCTCTTTCCTGTTGCTCGTGACCGGGCCCTCCGGCGCCGGCAAGACCAGCCTGTACCGGGGCCTGCTGGCCGAGGACACGCGCCTCGGGTTCTCGGTGAGCTGCACCACGCGTCCGCCACGCCACGGGGAGGTCGACGGCCGCGACTACCATTTCGTCGCGCGCGACGAGTTCGAGCGCCGGCGCGAGGCGGGCGAATTCGTGGAGTGGGCCGAGGTGCACGGCCGTCTCTACGGCACGCTGATCTCCGAGCTCGAGGCCGTGGCCCGCGAGGGACGGATCCCCGTTCTCGACATCGATGTCCAGGGCGGCGTCGAGGTCATCGAACGCTTCGGCGACCTGTCCGTGTGCTCGGTCTTCGTGTTCCCACCGGATCTGGAGGTGCTCGAACAACGCCTGCGCGGACGCGGGACCGACGACGAGGCCACCGTCAGCCGCCGCCTGGCCAACGCTCGCGAGGAGATCCCTCGGGCGGAGCACTACCGCTACTGGGTCGTGAACGACGATCTGGAGCGCGCGCGCGACGATCTCCGCGCGATCCTGCGGGCCGAGCGACTGCGACGGGAGCGTCACGCGCGGCGGCCCGTCGACTGAGCCGCGCTTGCGGCGGCCGGCAGGGGGACCTACCTTCGATTCTTGCCGCGAACCGCGCGCCGCCCCCGCGGAGCGCTGTCCCACGATTCGACCAGGAGACGCGTGCATGACCTACATTCCCCGTCGTGAGGTGACCTCGCGGATCGCGAACAAGTACGAGGCGATCCGGGTGCTGGCCCTGGAGTGCCGCCGCCTGAACGACTCGATGCGGGCGCGCGAGGAGACCACCGACCTCAAGATCACCACCATGGCGGTCGACAAGCTGACCTCGCAGGGTATCGAGTACTACGACGCCCGCGAGCGCCGCGAGCAGGAGCGCTCCGAAGCCATGCTGTCCGATGCCGAGTCGATGCTCGGCGGCGCTGCCGAAGCGGTCGAGGGCGGCGGCGAAGAGGAGTGACGTGACCCCGACTCCGCACGACGTCGACACGACCCCGTCCGGGACCGGACGGGGTCGTCGTGTCCTGCTCCTGGTCACGGGTGGGATCGCCGCCTACAAGGCCTGCACCATCGTCCGTCGCCTGGTCGACGCCGGGTGTCACGTGCAGGTCGCCATGACGGCCAGCGCGCAGCGCTTCGTCACTCCGCTCACCTTCCAGGCGCTGAGTGGTCTTCCCGTCGGGACCTCGCTGTGGGGCGAGGGCGGAGAGGATCCCCTCGATCACATCCACTGGGCCCAGGACTGCGACCTGCTGCTCGTGGCGCCGGCCACGGCGAACTTCCTGGCGAAGATGGCGCACGGCCTGGCCGACGATCTCTGCAGCACGCTGGCCACCGCGAGCACGGCCCCGATCGTGGTCGCACCGGCGATGAACGACCAGATGTGGCGCAACCCGCCCAACCAGGAGAATCTCGAACGTCTGCGTGGCCGCGGCGTCGAGGTGATCGATCCCGGGAGCGGCTACCTGGCGTGCGGGACGGTGGCCGAGGGCCGCCTGGCCGAGCCCGAGGTCGTGGCCTCCCACGCGCTCGCCCGTCTCGCGCCCGGGCCCTTGTCCGGGCGCACCGTGCTGGTCACCGCGGGTGGCACGCGCGAACCCGTCGACGCGGTACGATGGATCGGCAACCACGCCAGCGGACGGACCGGCATCGCTCTGGCCGAGGCCGCCCGTGATCGCGGGGCACGGGTGGTCCTCCTGCTCGGACCCACCGAACTCCCGCCGCCGCAGGGCGTCGAGGTCGAGCGCTTCGTCACGGTCGACGATCTCGGAGAGCGCCTCGAGGCCCACGCGCCGTCCGCCGACGCGGTGATCATGAACGCTGCGGTCAGCGACTGGCGTGCGAAGGATCCCGCGTCGGCCAAGCTCAAGAAGGAGACCGGCACGCCCGAACTCCGGCTCGAGGCCACGCCCGATCTCCTCGCCGCGCTCGGCGCGTCGAAGCGCGGTGGCCAGGTGCTCGTGGGGTTCGCGCTCGAGACCGGCGACGATGCCGCGGTCGAGGAGCAGGTGCGTGGCAAACTCGGGCGCAAGAAGCTCGATCTGGTCTGCGGCAACCGCGCCGACGTCGAGGGCGAGGGATTCGGGGGCGACACGAATCGTCTGTTTCTCTACTCTGCCGACGGCGAGGGCCGGTGGACCGAGCGCGGTTCCAAGGCCGAGCTCGCGCGCGTCGTCGTCGACCGTGTGGCGCGTCTCCTCGATCCCACGACCTGAGTCGGAATCCCCATGAGCGATCCCCGCGACGACCTCCGCCGTTGGTTGGCGCAGCAGGCCGAGGCCGGCCACCAGCGTGTGTGGTTCGAGCCCCGTCCGGCGCCCGCGGTGCTGCGCACCGCCGCCGAGGCCGCGGACACGGCGGCGCAGGCCGTCCCGGCCGAGCCGTCGGGTCCTCCCGAGCCGCCCGCCCCCCTGCGTCCCGCCGCGCAGGTCGCGCCGCCCGATCCGGACGCTCGGGCGCGCAAGGCCGAAGCACTGGCCGCACTCGACCGGACACAGGTTTCGATCTGCACGAAGTGCGTGTTGCACTCGTCGCGGACCCGGACCGTGTTCGGCGTCGGCAATCCCGATGCGAACGTCGTGTTCGTGGGCGAGGCCCCCGGGCGTGACGAAGACCTGAAGGGCGAGCCCTTCGTCGGTCGCGCCGGACAGCTGTTGACGAAGATCCTCGCTGCCATCGGTTTCGAACGCGACGACGTCTACATCGCCAACGTTCTCAAGTGCCGTCCGCCGAACAACCGCGATCCCTTGCCCGACGAAGTCGGTCACTGCGAGCCCTACCTGCTGGCCCAGCTCGACGTCATCCAGCCGCGGGTGATCTGTGCGCTCGGCAAGCACGCCGCCCAGACGCTGCTGCGAACGACCAGCGCGCTGGGTCGCCTGCGCGGAACGGTGCACGACTACAACGGCATTCCGATGATCGTCACCTACCACCCGGCGGCGTTGTTGCGCAATTCCCAGTGGAAGCGGCCGACCTGGGAGGACGTGCAGAAGCTCCGTGCCCTGCACGACGAACTGGTCGCGGAGAGCGCCGGTAGGGCATCGCCAAGCGTCGATGGTGACAGTGCTTAGAGAAGTTATCCCCGAAATCCTCACCAGTCGGTCCCAACGTCGTCCCCCGTTTTGTCCGCGGCACCGTTGGCAGCGTGGATCCACGTGTGCGACGTTTCGGGGCGTCCGAACGTGGTTGCAGTCGTGAGGAGTCCGACGGGAGACGTCGATTGACCGAACCTCGCCTCCAAGTCCGAACCGAGCGTGGTCCTGGCCCCGGCCTGCCCACCGATCGGCCGGCTCCGCACTCGCTCGAAGCCGAACGAGCGGTGCTGAGCGCCTGCCTGCGAAGCCAGGACGCGATGGGCGAGGCCGCCGGACTCCTCACGGCGGCGGATTTCCACGCGCCGCGACACCGTGCGGTGTTCAAGTGCTGTGAAGGCCTCACCGCGCGTGGCGAACCCATCGACGCCGTCGCCGTGGCCGTCGAACTCGACAAGATGGGCGTGCTGGCCGAGTACGGCGGCCCGTCGTTCGTCGACGAACTGCTCGACGTGGGCAGCAGTCCCGCCAACGTCCTGTACCACGCGCGTGTGGTCAGCGAGCGCGCCCGGCTGCGGGAACTCATCCGCGTGAGCCACGAGGTCAGCCGCGAGGCCTACGACGTGGCGACTCCGGCCGACACCCTGCTCGACCGCGCCCAGCAGGAACTCTTCGAACTGTCCTCGAAGACCGAGGCGCGGTCGTTCCGCCCACTGAAGGAGCTCGCGGGCGAGACCTTCGAACACATCCAGAAGGCCTTCCAGAACAAGGACAAGATCACCGGCGTGCAGACCGGTTTCGCCGATCTCGACCGCATGACCGGCGGTCTCCAGCGCAGCGACCTGATCATCGTGGCCGGACGCCCGGCCATGGGCAAGACGAGCTTCGCGCTCAACCTCGCCTTCAACGCCGCGCACCAGTTCGACGCGCCGGTCGGCGTGTTCAGTCTGGAGATGAGCAGCGAGCAGCTGTGCATGCGGCTGATCTCGAGCGAGGGCCGCCTGGACAACCACGCCGTGCGCACGGGCAAGCTGCGCGAAACGGACTGGCCGCGCCTCACCCAGGCCCTGAGCAACCTGACGAACACATCGCTGTACATCGACGACACCTCGTCGATCTCGCTGCTCGAGCTGCGGAGCAAGGCACGTCGTATGGTGCAGTACCACGGCGTGAAGCTGCTGGTGGTCGACTACCTGCAGCTGATCAACGCGGGTTCGCGGATCGAGAACCGGCAGCAGGAGATCAGCACCATCAGCCGTTCGCTCAAAGGTCTGGCCAAGGACCTCGACGTGCCGGTGGTCGCGCTCAGTCAGTTGTCGCGCGCCGTCGAGAGTCGCACCGGCAACCGGCCCATGCTCAGTGACCTGCGCGAATCCGGAGCGATCGAGCAGGACGCCGATCTGGTCATGTTCGTCTACCGGCAGGAAGTCTACGAACCCGAGAACCCCGACGTCCAGAACATCGCCGAGCTCATCCTGGGCAAGCACCGCAACGGGTCGATCGGAACCGTGAAGTTGTTCTTCGACCGCCAGTACACGCGCTTCAGCAACCTGGCGGCCGATCCGTCTGCGCACGCTGGGGGAGAGGGGTAGGGTCGCCGCCCGCGCGGACCGGTACGAGCGAGGGGGAACGCCGCCCGGATCGACGACAGGGACCGTCGTGGGCCGACCTCCGCAAGACCGCGGACGGATCCGCGGTGCTCGTGCCGGGAGTTCAGACGCCGAGGCGTGTGCGGATGGTGTGCAGCCGCTGTGGTCCGGCCGCGACCAGCCCGGGGAAGAGCACGCTCTCACGATTGAAGCGTGGCGGCTGACCGTTCTTCAGCACGACGTCGCCGCCGGCCGCTCGCACCAGGGCCACGCCCGCGGCCACGTCCCACTCACTCTTCGGCACGAGCGTCCACGTGGCGTCGGTCTCGCCGGCTGCGACCATGGCGAACTTGAAGGCTACCGAGCCGGTCGGGGTGACCGTGAACTCGGCGTCGGTGAAGTCGTCCCACTCGCCGCGCTTCGTCTCGCTGCGGCTGGCCAGGACCTCGATCCCTTCCAGGCTGTCGCCATCGCGCACGTGGCACGGAGATCCCGCGCTCCAGCAGCCCTGACCCACGGCCCCGACCACGTGCAGTCCGCTCACGGGATTGAAGATCCCGCCGGCCACGGCTTCGCCGTCGATGGTCAGTCCGACGCTCACGCACCACTCGGGAATGCCCTGCACGAACTCCTTCGTGCCGTCGAGAGGGTCGACGATCCACACGCGGGAGTGGTCGAGGCGTGAGAGGTCGTCGGCCGTCTCCTCGCTGAGCCAGCCCTCGCCCTCGCGCAAGAGCTGTTCGCGCAGGACGGCGTCGACCGCCAGGTCGGCCTCCGTCACGGGGTCACCGCCCGCCTTGTGATCGACCCGTGCACCGTCGCCGGCGTAGCGGCTCAGGATGGGGCCGGCGGTGTTCAGGGCGCGGCGGATGCGGTCGAGGTCGTCGGGCAGGAGTCCGGAGACGGGATCGCTGGCGCTCAACCCGCCGACTCCTCGGCCCGGGTACCGTGGGCAGGGCCGTCGAAGGAGGCCACGGCGCGTCGGGGATCGGGATAGACGTCCCACATCGCGAGCAGACCGACGACCTTCAGGATGTCCTTCACCCGGTCGTTCACGCCGGCCAGGACCGCGCGTCCGCCAGCGTCCTCGATCTTGCGGCGCGCGCCCACGAGCAGGCCGATGCCGGTGCTGTTGATCCACGCCAACTCGGTCATGTCGAAGACGAAGTGGCGCCGGCCCTCCTCCAGCAGATTCTCGATCTGCGGGACGAAGAGCTGCTGGGAGAAGTCACCGGTCAGAGGCGTGAGCAGTTCGAGAATGGTCACGCTGTCGGTGGAGTGCTCGCTGATGCGCATGACGCGCTCCTGCATCGTTCGGATCGTCGATCGTGGTACCGGGTGGAGATTGTACCACGGCCGTCGGCCGCGGGGGACCACGGGTCGCAACGGGATCAGTCCACGGTGCGCGCCAGTCCTCGTTCCCGGGGATCGGCCACCGCCTGCAACGCGCCGTCGGCCGCGCGTTCGAGTCCGACGACCCTGGCCGTTCCGTCCGAGGGCTCGATCCGATACCCGAGGCGCTGGACGGCGCGGACCCATCCGGGCGGGACACGGTCGGACTCGAAGGTGACGGCGGAACCGGCGAGTCCGATCCGTGGCGCGGCGACGGCCCGGTCGAGGGGCCAGGCGTCGGCGAGGCGCCGGTGCAGGACCTGGGCGGCGGCGGCCGGGGCGTCGGCAGCGCCCGTGGCGGCGAGGGCCAGCCACACGTGGCCGTCGCGGGTGGTGATCCCCGGTGTCGACGCCGTGCGGATGGCGGCGCCGGGCCGGACACGGTCCGGGCGGGTGGGTGCCGACGTGGGGTCGGCGGCCGTGTCGAAGCGCAGCATGCCGTCGTTCAGTCCGACTCCGGTCCCCGGCGCGATCCAGGCGGCGCCGAAGCGACCGTTCAGTTCGAGGGTCATCGCGACCGCGTGGCCGGCGGCGTCGACGACGGCCAGGTGCGTCGCGCCGCGCTCCCGGCGCGGATCGGGTGCTTCGGTCCGGGGTGCCGGTCCGATGGTGCCGGCCCGGGGCAGGCGCCGCGTGAGCCGCGCCAGGTCGGAGTGCGACAGCAGTTCGCGCAACGGGACGGGCATCACCGATGGATCGCCGACGTGGTCGCGCGCCGCCGGTGTGACGAGCCGCAGCGCCTCGATCCAGGCGCGGGCGCGGTCGGCTCCGGCCGGGTCCGCGTGGTCGGCGCGCTGGGCGTCGAGCAGGGTCCAGGTCCAGGGCAGGACCAGGGCGGATTCGCCCGGGGGCGTCGCGGTGTGGAGCACGACGCGCCCGTCCCGGCTCAACGGCCAGCGAACGGCTTCGCGCTCCCGGACGCGATAGGCGCGCAGGTCCTCGATCGACCAGATTCCGCCGGCGCGTCGGACGTCGTCGACCACCGACCTTCCGATCCGGCCTCTCGACCAGACGCCGGCACCCTCGCGACCCAGCGCCAGCAGGGTCTCGGCCAGATCCGGGCGGACGAGTCGTTCCCCGGCCTGGACCAGGCGGCCGTCCGGCAGATAGGTCCTGCGCGTCGATTCGAAGGCCTGGAGACGGGCACGCTCGCCGGCCAGCGCACGCGCGGTGCCGGTACGCACGGCCGCGCCCCGTGCGGCCGCCTCGAGCGCCGGGCGGAGAAGGCTGGGCCAGGCCAGCGCACCGTACCGGTCGTGGATCCGTTGCAGTCCGGGCACGGTTCCCGGGATCGCCGCCGCGAGAGGCCCGCGTGATGCCGCCGCGGTCAGACCCTCGGCCTCGAGTTCGTCGAAGAAGAATTCGTGCGCGGCGAGCGGTGCGCGCAGTCCGAAGTCGAACGATCGCGTCGACATGTCACGCGCGTCGTGGACGACCGCGGATCCGCCACCCCCGAGTCCCGCGACGTCGGGACGGACCACGCACAGGGCGAAGGCCATGGCGACCGCGGCGTCGGCCGCGGTGCCCCCCTCGCGAAGGATCTCGATCCCGATGCGGGTCACCGCCGAGTCGGCGCTGACCGCCGCTCCGCCACGACCGAGCACGCGGTGGGCGCCACCGCCCCGGGTCCACGCCGAAGTCAGCACGGCGAAGGCGCGCTTGTCGCGCACCGAGGAGCTCCGCGCCCACCGCCGACGGAGGTCGGCATCGTCGCCGGTCGCGAGGTCGTAGGCGTGCCACAGGACGCCCCGGGTCCACCCCGTCGCCCCGGTCCGGTCGAGGGCGCGTAGCGTGCCGGCGATCGCGCGCGCCTGGTCGCGCTCGTCGGGCGGCGCGAAGCGGTCCGCCGGTCCCCGTACGACGCGCCAGGCCCGGTCGACCGACCGGTATCCGGCTGCGGTCAGCACCACGGGTCTGCGCCATCGTCGCGCGGTCTCGGCCAGCAGTTCGAGACGCGGCGCGAGGGCGCGGGCGATCTCGTCGACGGCCACGCTGTCCTCGTCGGTGGCCGACCACACCGACGGTCGGGGTCGGGGATCGGGATCGTCGTCGCCCGGACGTGAGACCGGCTCGTCGAGTTCGATCCCGATCAGGTCGAACTCGTCCCAGAAGTCGATCCGCTCGACCTCGTCGATCGAGCCCGCGCCGAGCGTGAGGAGACCGTCATAGCGAGCACGGACGGTCGCCACCAGACGGCGCCAGTCCGCCTCGCGGTGCGTGGTCGCGCTCAGGGCCGAGGGGAGCACGAGCAGATCGACCCCGACGTCGTCGGCCGTCGTCGCCCAACGGCTGCACCAGGCCCGGAGCCGGCCGAAGAACTTCGACCACGCCGCGTCGTCGTGCATGGCGACCCGGCCACGGGGGCCGCCGTCCAGGCGATCGACCCGAAGTCGGAGGACCAGCCGGAGCCCGAGTGCGTGGGCGCGGTCGACGGACCAGCGCAGACGTTCCACCTCGACGGAGCGAGGGGTCGCCGGTGTGTCGAGGAAGGGGCTGTCGGCGCGTGCGACGAGCGCGACCACGTCCACGGCCACGGCCGTCGCTCCGGCGCCGGCGATGCGCTCGAAGCCCTCGCTCGCGGCCGGGCCTCCCGGACTGCGCTCGGGTGGATCGTTCCAGCCCCGTTCCAGGATCACGCCGTCCAGGCGGGCGACGGTGGGGGAAGCGCCCACCGACCGGGGATCGGGTTCCCCCAGCGCGGATCCGGTGATCAGCAGGAGACCCGTCGCGACGAGGAGGATCAGGGTGGGCACGGGTCGACCTCGCCTCGGCGGGTGTCCGGGGAACGGAGTGTGATCGGGTGCGGACACGGCGGGTCGGCCGTCGAACGCGTACCGGTCGAGCGAGTTCCGGAGGTTGTCGCGTTGCCGTCGATCGATCGCGCGTCCATACTGCCGCCCATCATGTGGATCCTCTTCGAGCGCCTCGGCGCGTCGTTCCTCGGAACCCTCACCGACCTCGGCCGGGTGGGCGTACTGCTGGCTCGCATCGTGCGCGCCTTCGTGGCGTTGCCGAAGAGTATCCACCTCGTCCTCCACCAGATGCGCATCATCGGGAACGGCTCGATTCCGCTGGTCCTGGTGACCTCGATCTTCACCGGTGCCGTCGCCACGATCCAGGCCCACTACCAGTTCCAGGACTACGTCCCGATCCGTTTCCTGGGAACGGTGGTGGCCAAGAGTGTCCTGCTGGAACTGGGGCCGGTGCTCACGGCACTCGTGGTCGGGGCGCGTGTGGGCGCGAGCATCGCCGCGGAGTTGGGGACGATGCGGGTCACCGAACAGATCGACGCCCTCGAGATGATGGCGATCGATCCGACCCGCTACCTGGCCCTGCCGCGTTTCGTCGCCGCCTGCATCATGCTCCCGGTGCTGACGATCTTCTCCAACGCGATCGCCATCGGCGGGGGCTTCTTCGTGGCGGTGTTCACGCTCGATGTCACGTCGAAGACCTTCAGCGACGGTTTGCGCTTCCTGTTCGAGACGCAGGACCTGTGGGGCGGGCTGATCAAGGCGCTGTGCTTCGGAGCGATCATCGCGCTGTCGGGCTGCGTGCACGGCTTCCACGCGCGGGGCGGCGCGGCCGGTGTGGGGGAGGCGGCCATGCGCGCCGTGGTGATGTCGTCGTTGCTGGTCCTGGTGACCGACTACGTGCTGGCCGCGGTGATCTTCCAGGTGCTCTTCGGATGAGCGGGGTGCGATGAGCCAGGGAATCGTCATCCAGGGACTGCACAAACGCTTCGACGACAACGTCGTGCTCGACGGCATCGATCTGCGCATCGAGCGTGGCGAGCAGCGGGTGATCCTGGGCCGCAGCGGGCAGGGCAAGAGCGTGCTGCTGAAGCTGTTGGTGGGTCTGCTCGAGGCCGACGCCGGATCGATCGTGGTCGACGGGCAGGAGGTCACGCGCATGCGGCGCGAGGAGCTGTACCAGCTGCGGCGACGGTTCAGCATGGTGTTCCAGGGCGGCGCGCTGTTCGACTCGATGACCATTCTCGAGAACGTGGGGCTCGGACTGCAGGAGCACACGAAGCTGTCCGACGGCGAGATCCGCCGGCGCGCCGAGGAGGCGCTGGCCACGGTGGAGCTGGTCGACGTGGGTTCGAAGCTCCCGTCGGCGCTCTCGGGTGGGATGCGCAAGCGCGCCAGCCTGGCGCGGGCGATCGTGACCGAACCCGACTACATCCTCTACGACGAGCCGACCACCGGCCTCGACCCGATCACCAGCGACGCGATCAACCGTATGATCCGGCGGCTCGACGACGAACTGGGCGTGACCTCGCTGGTGGTCACGCACGACATGACCAGCGCGTTCACCGTGGGGGAGCGATTCACCCTTCTCAACGACGGGTGCGTGTGTTTCGAGGGAACCGCCGACGAGGCACGCTCGTCCACGGACGGTCCGATCCGTCAGTTCATCGACGGGAACAGCGAGGGCTCGCTCGAGTGCAACTGATCCGGGGGGGCGGCCGATCGAGGCCGCGCCGCCGGGTCGAAGGGAACGGGGGAAGACGATGACGCGACGAGGTACCGAGATCCAGGTCGGGCTGGCGCTGATCGCGGCCCTGTTCGTGCTGATCTTCGGTCTCATGTGGTTCCAGAACTACCAGATCGGCTCGTCCTACCAGCGGATGAAGGTGCGCTTCGAGAAGGTCGGGGGGCTCGGGGCCGGCGATCCGGTCGAGGTCCGGGGGATGGATCTGGGCAAGGTGATCGGTGTCGACCTCGCCGACGACGGCGTCCTGGTCACGCTGCGTCTGCCCGGCAGCGTGACGGTGCGCGACGACGCAGAGATCCGTCTGGGGTCGGCCGGGATCATGGGGGAACGGATGGTCGCCGTGGAACCGGGAACGGGCACGCCCGTCGACCTCGAGGACCGCGTGTTCGAGGGCGTGTACCAGCCCTCCTCGACCGACATGGTGGGGACCCTCGAGACCATGAACGAGCGTGTCGTGCAGTTCCTCGACCGCACCGAGGATCTCGTGGTGAGCCTGCAGGAGGACCAGGTCCTCGTGCGGACGCTCGAGAACACCGCCCGCGCGGCCGAGACCGCCACCGACGTGCTCGAGGAGAACCGCAGCGACATGCGCCGCGCCGCCACGAGCATGGCCGACCTCGCCGAGCGCATGGGGTCATTCCTCGATGAGAACGACGAGGAGCTCGGCGAGGGAATCGAAGGGCTGGCGCGCGCCAGCACGACCCTCGACTCGCTCGCCCACCAGATGGCGGGCGTTCTCGACGGCACCGAGGAGGTCCTGACCGCGTTGAACGAGCAGAAAGGTGCCGCCGGGCGGATGATCCACGACGAACAGGCCGGCGAGGACCTCGTCGAGAGTCTGCGGCAGCTACGCTTCCTGGTGGAGGACCTGCAGCGCAATCCCCAGCGCTATCTGACGGTGAAGATCTTCTAGTTCGGTCGTATGCTGCCCGACCCGGCGCGATCGTTCCCACGCCGGGTCACGCCTCCACACCCACGCCTCCCCCGCGTGTCCCGCCGGGCGGGACGGAGGAGGAACCATGGCCAAGGACACCCGCCGCTTCCAGTGCTCGGAGTGCGAGCACGTCGAGCTCCGTTGGATGGGCCGATGCCCGTCGTGCGGGGCGTGGAACAGCCTGCAGGAGACCCGTGTGGAGCCCCCGGAGGGGGACGGCGCACCGGGGCGGCGCCGGGCCGGTCGTCGCGGGGACTCGTCGCGCCCGTTGTCCCGGCCGACGCCGATCGACCGGGTTCCGCGTGCGGCCTTCGAGCGCCGTCCCATCGAACCCGAGGAGTTCTCGCGGGTGCTCGGCGGTGGTCTGGTCCCGGGCAGCCTGCTGCTGCTCGGCGGCGCGCCGGGCGTGGGCAAGTCCACCCTGCTGACCATGATCTGCGGACAGCTCGCCCGTCGCGGCGAGTCGGTGGTCTATCTCAGCGCCGAGGAGTCGGGCGCCCAGGTCCGTGCCCGGGCCGAACGTCTGGGCGCGACCCACGACGCGTTCCTGCTGGTCGAACAGCCGGTGCTCGAGCGCGTGCTCCCCGGTCTGTACGACGATCCACCCGCTCTGCTCGTCGTCGACTCCATCCAGACGGTGATCTCGGAGGAACACGACTCGACGCCGGGTCTGGTGTCGCAGATCCGCACCTGTGGCAGCCTGCTCGCCGACTTCGCACGGACCACGGGCTGTGCGGTGGTCGTCGTGGGCCACGTGACCAAGGACGGAGACCTCGCCGGCCCGCGGGTGTTGGAGCACCTGGTCGACACCGTCCTGTATTTCGAGCCGCAGGACGAGGACTCGGTGCGCATGGTCCGGGCGTTCAAGAACCGCTTCGGGCGTACCGGCGAGCTGGCCGTGCTCGAGATGACGTCGACGGGGCTCCGACCCGTTCGTGACGCCAGTGCGCTGTTCCTGTCGGGACGCCGGCAGGGAGAGACCGGCTCGGCCGTGAGCTGCATCGTCTCGGGGACCCGCCCGTTGTTGGTGGAGGTCCAGGCGTTGCTCGTGAGCAGTCAGTACGGAACCCCCACGCGCGTGGTCACCGGCATCGACACGAAGCGGGTGGCCCAGCTGGCCGCGATCCTGGAGGCGCGCGGCGACGTGCAGTTGATCGGCAACGACGTGTACGTCAAGGTGGCCGGTGGCCTGCGCCTGAACGACCCGGCGGCCGACCTGTCCCTGCTACTCGCCATGGCGTCGAGCCTCAGGGAGGTGCCGCTGCCCTCGGACCTGATCGCCCTCGGCGAGGTCGGTCTGACGGGCGAACTGCGACGCGTGGGTCAGCTCGACCTTCGATTGGAGGAAGCACGCGCGCACGGCTTCCGGCGGGCCCTGGTCGCGGCCCATGATCCCGGATCGGTGCCGCGGATCCAAGGGATCGAGGGAATCGCCGTGTCGACGGTACGCGACGCCATCCGCGCGGCCTGGGCCGGGGCGACCACGGCAGGAGGGACCCCGTGAACGCGAAGCGCAGCCGAGGGCCGGGTACGATCGGGTTGGTCCTGGCCGCCGGCGAGGGTCTGCGAGCCGGCGGCCGCAAGCAGTTCCGCGAGGCCGGGGGGCGCAGTGTCCTGCGCCACGCGGTCGACGGGCTGTGCGCCCTGCGTGAGATCGGCGGGGTGATCGTGGTGGTTCCCGAGGACGCGATCGAGGCCGTGCGCGAGGAGCTGGACGACGTTCCGCGGCTGGTCGACGTGATCGGCGGTGGGGTCACGCGCAACCGGTCGTCGCGCAACGGCGTCGCCGCGCTTCCCGACTCGTGCCGCTACGTCCTGATCCACGACGCCGCGCGGCCCTTCGCATCTCCGAAGCTGATCCGCCGCGTCCTGCGTGCGGCCCGCGACGTCGGCGCGGCCGTCCCCGCCGTGCCGGTGAGCGACTCGGTGGTCGAACTCTTCGCCGACGGCGGTCTGCGCCGCTATCTCGAGCGCGATCGCATCCGCGCGGTGCAGACCCCGCAGGCCTTCGCCCGCGAGGTGATCGAGGCGGCCTTCGCCCGTACCCGCCGCGACGACTTCACCGACGACGCCGGTGTGGTCCGCCGGACGGGGCGTCCGGTGGCCGTGGTCGAGGGCGACGCGACGAACGTGAAGATCACCTCGCAGGAGGACCTCGAACACGCCCTGCGGCTGCTCGCGCCTCCGGCCACGGTGACCCCCCTGCCCGAGCTCCCGCGTCGCCGGAGGAAGAAGACGTGATCCGCGTGGGGCAGGGCATCGACCGGCACCGTCTCGAGGCCGGCCGTCGTCTCGTTCTGGGCGGCGTCGAGATCGAGCACACGCACGGACTGGTCGGCCACAGCGACGCCGACGCCCTGCTGCACGCGATCTGCGACGCGTTGCTCGGCGCGATCGCCGACGGCGACATCGGCCGCCACTTCGCCGACACCGACCCCGCCCACGCCGGCCGCGACAGCCGCGACTTCCTGCGCTCGGTCCGCGACCGCGTGCGCGGCGCCGGCTACGCGGTGGTGAACGTCGACTCCACGGTCATGGCCGAGGCACCCCGCCTGGCCCCGCACGTCGAGACCATGCGCGCGAACATCGCCGAGGACCTCGGGATCGACGTCGGGCGCGTGTCGGTGAAGGCGACCCGCGGCGAGGGGCTGGGCCCGGAGGGGCGGGGCGAGGCGATCACCGCCCACGCCGTGGTCCTGGTGGCCGCGGAGGACACGGCATGACCGCGCCGCTCGCCGTGACCGTGCTCATGGGCGGCGGCACCCGCGAGCACGAGGTGTCCCTCGACACCGGCACCGCCGTGGCCGATGCCCTCGACCGGCGCGGGCATCGCGTGCGCCGCGCCGTGCTGACCGACGCCGCGCTCGGTCCGCTGCTCGGGGCCGTCGACGGCGCCGACGTGGTCTTCGTCGCCCTGCACGGCGGCGCCGGCGAGGACGGCCGGGTGCAGGCGGCCCTGGAACTGGCCGGGGTGTGCTACGTGGGCAGCGGACCGGGGCCGAGTGCCGTCGCCATGGACAAGATCTGGACGAAGCAGATCGCGCGGGAATGCGGGGTGCCGACGACGCCCGAGCACGTCCTCGCTCCCGACGCCGCCGACGACGAGGTCCGGGCCGCGGCCGAGGATCTCGGGGGAAGGGTCGTCCTGAAGCCCACCGGCGAGGGCTCGGCGGTCGGCGTCACCCTCTGCGCCGATGCCGACACCGCGGTCGCCGCCTGGCGCGAACGCGACCTGCCCGGCGTGCGCTTCATGCTCGAGCCCTACGTCGAGGGCCACGAGCTGACCGTTCCCCTGCTGTGGGACGAGTCCTACGGGGTCATCGAGATCCGCCCGCGCGAGGGCTTCTACGACTACACGAACAAGTACACCGCCGGGCGCACCGAGTACGACTGCCCGGCCGATCTGCCCGCACCGGTGGCCGAGGCGGTGGCCTCGCACGCGCTGGATCTGTATCGTGCGCTGCACCTGCGCGACATGGCGCGGATCGACTTCCGCATGGACCACGACCACCGGCCGTACCTGCTCGAGGTCAACACGATCCCGGGCATGACGGGAACCAGCCTGTTGCCCATGGGCGCCGCCCACGCCGGCATCGACTTCGACGAACTCTGCGATCGCCTGTGCCGCCGGGCCTTCGCGAGGGGGAGCGCGACGTGACCGACACCACCACCCGGCCCACCCTGCGGGTCCACGACCACTTCACGGGCAAGAAGGAGGACTTCGCGCCCCTCGATCCCGACCGCGTGACCATGTACGTGTGCGGGATGACCGTGCAGGGACCGCCGCACATGGGCCACATGCTGGCCTTCGTGGCGGCCGATCTGGTGCGGCGGACCCTCCAGTTCCTGGGCTGGGAAGTCTTCCACGTCCAGAACTTCACCGACATCGACGACAAGATCATCGTGCGGGCCGCCGAGATGGGCATGACGGCCGAGGAACTCGCCCAGAAGAACATCGATCTGTTCCTGGAGGCCTCCGACGCGCTGAACATCCAGCGCGCGCACCTGTACCCGCGGGTGACCGAGCACGTCGACGACATCATCGCCTACATCCAGCGCCTGATCGACGCCGGCCACGCCTACGCCGCCGGCGGGAGCGTGTGGTTCGACGTGCGCAGCTATCCGGAGTACGGCCGCCTGAGCCGGCGCAACGTCGACGACATGATCAACGCCGTGCGCAAGGACCTGGACGAGAGCAAGCGCGATCCCCTGGACTTCGCCCTGTGGAAGGCGGCGAAGGAGGGCGAACCCGCCTGGGACAGTCCCTGGGGTCCGGGGCGCCCCGGGTGGCACATCGAGTGCTCGGTCATGAGCACCAAGTACCTGGGCGAGACCTTCGACTTCCACGGCGGTGGGCGCGACCTCATCTTCCCGCACCACGAGAACGAGCTGGCCCAGAGCTGCTCGCTGGGTGGGGAGTTCGTGCGCTACTGGATGCACAACGGGCTGCTGACCCTCGACGGGCAGAAGATGGCCAAGAGCACGGGGCACTTCTTCTCGGTCGAGGACGTCCTCGGTGCCTTCGATCCCGACATCGTGCGCTACTACCTGCTGCGCGGTCACTTCCGCAACCAGATGGAGTTCAGCCGCGAGCGCGTGGAGGAGGCGGCGTCGGCCTACGACCGCATGCGGCGGGCGCTGTTGCAGCTCGAGGAGCTGAGTGCGGACGAGGAACTCGGATCGGGGATCGAGCCCGGGATCACGACGAGCGCCGGGGTCGACATGGAGGAGGCCGCCGACCGTGCCGAGCAGGCCTTCGTCGAGGGGTTGTGCGACGACTTCAACGCCGAGGCCGCGATGGCGGGTCTGTTCGAGCTCGTGCGCACGGTGAACCCGCTGATCGCCCGTCTCTCGCCCGCCGAGCTCGATGCCGGTCCGACCCGGCGCGTCCTCGCGGTGCTTCGCGGCAGTCTCGACGCCATCGGGTTGTTCGAGGACGTGCGGCCGGAGGCCGCGGAGGTCCCGCCCGAGATCCTCGAAATGGTCCGTCGAAGGACTAAAGCCCGCGAGGAGAAGGATTTCGGACTGGCGGACTCGCTGCGCGACGAGGTGCACGCTCGCGGATACGTGATCGAGGACGGGCCCGACGGAGCACGGGTGCGACCGGCGGGATCCGCCGCCTCTTGACCCGGTGGGCGCTCTGGACTAATCTTCCCGGTCCGCGCGGATCGAGCGGATCGGTGAACCGGTCGGCCCCCGCGGTCCGGAGCACGGGAGTGCGGAATCCACGACAGATTCGAGCCCAGGCTCAGCGCGCCGCCGCGATGGGTGGCGCAGCGCCGGGCTCGCGCGCCGTGGGTCGGGCCGGATCTGCGGGCTCCGGGAACGAACGACGACCGCTGGCGTAGCTCAATCGGTAGAGCGTCTCACTTGTAATGAGAGGGTTGGGGGTTCGAGTCCCTTCGCCAGCTCCAGATGGATCGCGCCGGCCGGTCCGGCCGCCGGTGAACCGTCCGGAGGCGGGTGGCGCCCGCCGACGCGCGTTGTTATGAGTGTACGCTCCCGTGCCGTGTGGCGCCGCCACGGCGACCGCGGACGACGGGACCCGTGGGGAGGTTCCCGAGTGGTCAAAGGGGGCAGACTGTAAATCTGTTGCGTTACGCTTCGGAGGTTCGAATCCTCCCCTCCCCACCAGCGCATCTCGTGCCGGGTCGACGGACCGCCCCGGACCGGACGAAGACGAAACGAGACGGTCGGCGCGACGAGTCGAGGAACGACTCCCGCCCCGACCACCACCGCGCGGCGCACCCCCATCCGGTCGGGCGCGCCCGGTGGTGAGCGGCCGGGCCACGACCCGGGACGGATGAGAGCGGGAATAGCTCAGTTGGCAGAGCATCAGCCTTCCAAGCTGAGGGTCGCGGGTTCGAATCCCGTTTCCCGCTCCAGTCGAGACGTCGAGGCTCGAGCCCGGCGTGCAGGAAGAACGGACCCGCACGGCGCCGCGCGGGTCGGAAGGAGTCGGGAGCCCTCGTAGCTCAGCAGGTAGAGCACTTGCATGGTAAGCAAGCGGTCAGCAGTTCGAGTCTGCTCGAGGGCTCCATTCGAATCCGGACGGTCGTCACCGGCCGAGGGCCCTGGCCCTGAACTCCGGCGACGACCCGAGGTGGTGCTCCGGCGCCGGTGATTCCGGCCCGGTCGCATCGAGAGCGATGCGCCGCGACGCGGAGCGGTTCCGCGTGCGGCGCTTTCGTGTCAGACAGCAGGGCCCCTCGGTGGCACGTCGGCCGCCGCCCGGGTCCGGTCCACAGAACGGGGCTTTCCCCGACCCCTCGGCCCTGGGTCGCGCGTCCGTCGTGGTTCGACCCTCCAGGAGGCACGCGTTTCAATGGCTCGCCAGAAGTTCGAACGTACGAAGGACCACGTGAACGTGGGGACGATCGGGCACGTGGATCACGGGAAGACGACGCTGACGGCTGCGATCACGAAGACGCTGGCGGCGAAGGGCTTCGCGGATTTCCAGAAGTTC
>DATFKK010000191.1 GCA_035268685.1 Candidatus Krumholzibacteriia bacterium
TGCGCGTGGACAGGTGTCCGCACCCGCGCCCGCGCTGCGGTTCCACCACTCCACCCGCTCGAAGAGCGCCGCCTCATCGCCACGTGTGTGGAACGCGCTCTCGGTCACCAGCGCGTGGACGTGTCGATGGAATTTCGCGGCGAGACTGCCGCAGGTCTGGATGCCGGCGATCGTGCCCACACGCACGCGGCGATCTCCTGCTGCTGTCCTGGGAACACTCCGGCTTCAGCGTGTGGGCCGGCGAGCCCATCCGACCCGGCGACACCGAGCGGCAGGAGCACGTCGCCCGGTACGTCACCCGCGCCCCCGTGCGTCTCGACGCCATCGAGCGCAAGGACCAGGGCACGATCCAAGTCCCGATCCTGACTCGGAGGAACAACCTTCACCCCCCGCCGTTCACGAACGAGCCGGGTGGCTCAGTTTCCGAGCGTTGGGGTGGCTCACTTCTCCGGCGTTGTGAACACGGGCTGAGGGGTCGGTCGCGGCCTTGCCAGGAGTTCGGACTCCGGCGCGTGCATGACTGCGACGACGACCACCCGCTCCTGCCGCACGCGATGGAGAACGAAGTAGGGAAAACGCCGGAAGGCTTCGTCGATCGGCACGTCGGCATCTTCGTCATGGGCCATCTCGTCGAGCCGTCGGTCGAGTTCCTCGATCTGGGCGGGAGTGAGCGGCACGGCATGCCGGTGGCCGGAGAAGGCTGTCCCACAACTCCTCGATGAGGGCGAGGCGCTCTTCTGGCGTCATGGCCTGGATGTCCACACGTCGATCCATGACGAGGGGATGGGGCCGGTGTACGGTCGCGGCAAGTCCGGTGTGCGCGAACGTTACCGCCGCGGAACACCCGCCGACCGCTCGTGGAACCGGGCCTTCAGCGTACCGAAGCTCTGCGCCTCGCCGCGTACGGACTCGAGGATCGACGCGCTCGTCCCCCCCGCCGCGGTCCAACCACAGGGCCAGTCCAGTTCGTCGGTGATGGCGGTCAGGCACACCGCGGCCTCGTCGATCGTGATCGACGTCTCCCCGAACGAATCCACCCGTTCGAACAGCAGGTCGAACCACGCCGGCCCGTCCAAGGGGGTGTCGCCGAAACCTTCGACCGAGGCCGGGTCGCGCCATTCGATCTCCACCACTCCGGGCTCGATCGGCGTCGCCGTGAAGTTCCACGCCGTCAGCGCGGTCGAGAGCAGGACGAGACGCACGAGTGGATAGACGTCGGGTCCCCGGCACGAGGAGAACTCGGCGGAGTAGATCCGGGCCTCGTCCTCGGTGCGAACGGTCAGATCGCGGGCCAGGAGTTCTTCCTCCAAGAGGACGAGTCCGGACGACTCGAGTCCTTCGACACCGACCTCGAGGGCCTCGAGCGTTCCCCCGTCGCGCAGGGCGACGAGATAGACCTCGAAGGGCTGGTTCGCCGACACGCATTCGGCGCCGACGAACACACGAAGCATCAGGGGGCTCCTCGACCTGTGGCCGGATCTGCGAAGGGAGGGAAGGCGCGGAGCGAGCGTACCAGAATTCCCGAGGGGGGGGGCAACCGCTGCCATCCACGAACGAACGCCGCGCCCTGACCCGCGATCACGCGGGATCCGCCAACCAGGCCTCGAGACCCTCCAGCCGGCTCTCGTAGCCACCGACGATGCTTCGGATCGACCCCTCCGGCACGACCGTCGACGTTTCCTCTCTCGCCACCTCGAGAGCGCGCCCGCTCTTCCGGAGCAGACCGCGCGCGACGTCACGGACGAGACCGTCGGGCAGGCCGGCGATGCGTTCCATCTGTTCGAAGTGTCGACCGGCGATCTTGTCGAGAATCGTGTGACGCCGATCGCCGATGGCGAGTGCGAAGCGCACCTGATTCCGGCGGAGTTCACCGCGATCGAAGAGCGGCTGCAGCGACACGACGTCGTACAGCGGCGCCAGACGGAAGCCACCGCGCGGATGCAGGGCGAGACTGAAGTTCTTGGCGTGGACGTCCGTCGCACCGAGCAGCCAGTTCGCAATCACGGCTTCGACGAAGAATCGTTGGTCGTCGGCGGGACGATCGCTCGCCCGAAGTACCCTCGAGATCTCGACGAAGCCGGGCCCTCCGTCGATCTCGTACTTTCGCGCTGGCGGGATGCCGCATGCCTGACAGAGATCCTCCTGCGGTCGCCGGAGCAGACGACCATCGGACGCCCACTGCCGGTCGAACCGCTCCACGACGAGCGCTCGGGTCGTCGCGAAGGTCTCGACGCGCGTCTTTGCCACGGGTAGATCGAGGGCGGCGAGAACACGCAGGCAGAAGTGTTCGTTCTCGACACTGTCGCCCAGGTCGATGCCGTCGGATCGCCGGCCGATCGGGGGCTTCAGGATGTGCGTCGTCGCCGTCGTGCCGCGCGGAAGCTTCCACCGATCTTCGTGCCACAGCAGCGCGGTCTTCTCCTGGGCGCCGGCGAGCGAGATGCGGAAGGCCGCATCCGCGTCGATCCCGAGAGGCTCGCTCCCGAGGTGCTCGAGAATCGACGCGATCTCGTCGTCATCCACCGGGCGTGCGTCGATCGTTCCCGGATCGCCGGGGTCCTCGTCCGCCGGGAGGAATTGCAGGGCGCCGACGCAGTCCCGACCGATCGCGCGCAACAGGTTCAGGACGTCGGTGTCGCGGGTTCCGGTGCGCGTCGCGATGCGCTGCCGCACGCTTTCGTCGTCGGGCAGGAGATTGTCGAAGACCGCATCGACCGCGTCGCCTCTGTGGGGCTCTTCGCGGAGTGGGAGCGACGCGGAGATCGCGAAGGCCTGCTCCCACGTGAGCCAAGAGGGTGCGTAACGGAACTCGAGACGACGGGTCCGGGAGTTCCCGAGCTCGCCGACCGAACGCCCGTTGAGCAAGACGTGCAAGGGCCCCGCCGGATACCGCGGCATCAGAAGAGTTCCTCGAGCGATCGCTCCGCATGGCGGACCCGCGATCGCAACACGAGTTCCAGATCGAGGGCCGCGAGCACGGCGATCACGGTGCTCAGGCGCGTGGCGCCTGCCCCGCCCTCGAGGCTGGAAATCGTCGCTTGCCGCAGACCGGCGCGGCGGCCGAGCTCCTGCTGGGTGAGCCCTGCGCGACGCCGCAGACGCCGGAGGGCGCTGCCGAGCTGCTTTTCGTCACGAAGAGAGGTGTCCATGGCGATCTCCTCGAGCAGACAATACGCTTTGACGTATGCGGCGTCAATATACGCTTTGGCAGTTAGACGAGGAGCATACGGTATCGCGTATATCGCCTGGAGTCCACGGCATGGCGCGCGGCGGTAGGTATCCGCTCGAGAGGGCAGCGCATTGCAGGGTCGACGGAGGCGCACCCCCTGCTCTACCCCCAATGTGGCGTCGAGACGAAAGGTGTCGCCATGATCCAGGACGTCGGCGTCGTCACGGACGGAAGGGGCGAGTGGTGGGGATTGATCCACCTTTTCGCTCGAGCGCTATGAACCCAGACCCGGATTCCTCCTTGGTGCAGCGGCTGAGCTGTCCGAGGAACGGGGTCCACCTCTGCCGCTCGATCGCGGTCAGACCGACGCAGTCGCGATACAGCAACTGCGCCCACGACTGTCCCGCATCCCGGGTCTCCCAGAGTCGGCCACCCTCGCCGTGGGAGATGCCCAACCAGTGCTCGTCGGTCAGACACGCGCTGCCGATGAGGTAGAACGGCCCCTGGAAGGTCGAGTTCATCGTCCAGGAGCCGCCCCCGTCGTCGCTTCGTCCGTGCCCGTTGCCGAACAGGGCGAACACCGTGTCGGGATCGAGCAGGAACACCTCTTGGAGCCCGCCGAACGGGGGCGTGAAGACCTGCGTCCACGTCGCGCCTCCGTCGACGGAGCGGTGGGCAAGACCCTCGCCCACGAGAAAGACCTCGGTGGAACTCTTCCAGAGGTGATGGTGGCCCCGGCCCACGCCGGGGCCCACGTCGTTCCAGGTGATCCCGTCGTCGGTGCTGACCAGCAGCACGCCTGCCTCACCGGTGACGGACACCGCGCCGTCCGTCGTGATTCGTCACGCCGCTGCCCCGATCCGGGCCCCTCCATGTCCCAGAGTGATCAGCCCTCGTCACCCGCTTCCATCGAGAAACGGCACGGCGCAACGATCGGCCACCACCACGACCGCGATCGGGAGCCGGCGTCCGTCCCCCTTTTTCCTGACGGAATCCACGGACTCCCGACGGCTGGAGGGACACACCCGATCCAACGAGGATTCCGCCTTGTCGATGCGCTACACTCCCGCAGTCGCCCCTCCGACCCCCGCCTGCCCATGTCCTCGTTGCCCTCCGACATCACGCGACTCCTCAACCTCGCGGCGCAGGGAGACCATGCGGCGGCCGACGCCGTTCTCCCGGCCGTCGTGCGCGAGCTCCGGGACCTGGCGAACGCCCGTCTCGCACGGCTTCCCGCCGGACAGACGCTGCAGCCGACCGCACTCGTCAACGAGGTCTGGCTCCGCCTGGCCGATGGCGGCGCCACGGAATGGGAGGGCCGCCGGCACTTCTACTTCGTCGCCGCGCGTGCGATGCGCGACGTGCTGGTCGAGGTCGCGCGCCGGAAGGGGGCGGCCAAACGCGGCGGGGAACGCCAGCGCGTCACCATCGACGAGGCCCATCTCGTGATCGAATCTCCCACCGACGACATTGTCGCTCTCGATCGCGCCCTCGAACGTCTCGAGGAGATCGACGCGCAGGGTGTGCAGATCGTCATGCTGCGCTTCTTCACCGGACTCGACGTCGACGAGACCGCGCGCGCCCTCGAGGTGTCCAAGAGCACCGTCGAACGCAAATGGCGTTTCGTGCGCGCGTGGCTGAAGAAGGAACTCGACGCCGGGGACTGAACTCCTTGCCGAGGTCGATCGTGGACCGAGAACGCCATGAACGGCTCGAGGAACTCTTCCACCGGGCCCTCGAAGTGCCCGGGGAGCAGCGCGCCGCCTTTCTCGACGACGTCTGCGGCACCGACACCGCGCTGCGCGCCGAACTCGAGGCTCTGCTCGCCGAGGACGCCGGCGCCGACGAAGTGATCCGCCCCACCGCGATCATCGAGCGCGAGGCGGCGGCACCGGAGACGATCGGTCCCTACCGCGTGATCGAGACGCTCGGCGAGGGCGGATTCGCCACGGTCTACTCTGCCTGGCAGGAGGAGCCGGTCCGTCGCAAGGTCGCGGTCAAGGTGCTCAAGCCGGGACTGGACTCGAAGGCGGTGCTCACACGCTTCGAGGCCGAGCGACAGGTCCTGGCGCGCATGGACCACCCCTCGATCGCGCGCGTCTACGACGCGGGTCGTACCGAGGACGGCCGCCCCTACTTCGTCATGGAGTTGGTCGACGGCCCCGACATCGTCCGCTACGCGGACCACGAACGCCTCGACGTCGAGTCCCGCGTGGTGCTGATGATCGACGTCTGCCGCGCCGTCCAGCACGCCCACCAGAAGGGGATCATCCACCGCGACCTCAAACCCAGGAACGTGCTCGTGACGACGGTCGACGACCGTCCGCTCGTGAAGGTCATCGACTTCGGCATCGCCAAGGCGGTGTCGCCGGACCTGGGGTCGACGTTGGTCTTCACCACGCACGGTCAGTTCGTCGGTACCCCGGAGTACTGCAGCCCCGAGCAGGCCGACCCCGGCAACCTCGACGTCGACACGCGGGCCGACGTCTACTCGCTGGGTGTCCTCGCCTACGAACTCCTCACGGGCACCCTGCCCTTCCCGCGCGAGTCCCTGATGCGAGCCGGTCTGGCCGAGGTGCTGCGCGTCCTCCGCGAGGAGACCCCGCCTCGGCCGAGCACCCGCGTGAGCACCGCGGGCGGCGACCTCGATTCGATCACGTCCTCGAGGAAGACCGACGAGCGCGCGCTCACGCGCCGACTGCGCGGCGAACTCGACTGGATCCTGCTCAAGGCCCTGGAGAAGGAACGTACCCTTCGCTACGAGACCGCGAACGGGCTGGCCATGGATCTACGACGCTTCCTCGACGGCGACGTCGTCCTCGCCGGCCCGCCGAGCGTGGGCTACCGGCTGCGCAAGACCCTGCGGCGCTACCGCGTGGCCGTCACAGTGACGGGCGCGTTCATCGGAGTGCTCGTCGCCTTCGCCGCCGTCATGACGGTACAGGCGCAGCGCATCGCCGTCGCGCGCGACGAGGCCGAGCGCGAGGCCCGCACCGCCGAACGCACGGCGAGCTTCCTGGGCGGTCTCTTCGAGTACTCCGACCCCGGCGAGTCGCGCGGGCGCGTCCTGTCATCGCGGGAACTGCTCGACCTCGGCGCGGAGAAGATCGACGAGGACCTGCAGGACGAGCCGCTCGTGCGGGCGAATCTCCTGGTCACCCTCGGTCAGGTCTACCGCCGGATCGACGAGGCGCCGCGTGCGGTCGACTTCCTGGAGCAAGCCGTCGCCCTGCGCGAGCAACACCTCGGCGACGACGCACTCGAGACGATCTACGCGCGGGCCAGCCTGGTGGGCGCCTACATCGCCGCCGACCGCTTCGGCCACGCGATCCCCCTGGCCGAACGCAACGTCACGGACCAGGCGCGCCTGCGCGGAGCGACGGATCGAAGCGTCCTGCGCGCCCGCCACTCGCTCGCGAATCTGTACCTCGGTGCGAGCCGTGTCGACGACGCGATCGCGTTGTACGGAGAGGTGTGGGAGGTGCGGCGCCGCGTGCTCGGCGACGACGACAAGGACACCCTCTACGCGCAGTACGGCCTCGCCAACGCCCATGTCGAGAACGGGCGCGACGACCTGGCAGAGCCGCTGATGCGCGAAGCACTCGAGCGTCTGCGCGTCGTCCGCGGCGAGGACCACCACAACACGCTCATGATCATGGCCGCGATGGGGCGGCTCGACGCGCGCCAGGGCCGCACCGAACGAGCGATCGCTCTGCTCGAGGAAGCGCTCGCCGGCCAGATCGCTGTGTACGGCGAGGCCAGCTCGGTGGTCCGTGGGACCCGAACGGCACTCGAGAACGTGCGTTCGGGCCGGACGCGGGACTGAAACGCGTCGACCGAACGTCGTCTCGGTGCAGGGTTTCTTCCACGGTGTCGACGCGGTTCTTCAGCATGGATGCTCCCGTCGGGCCCGTCTCGGCCCGCGATCACGATCGTGGCCGCAGAGCGTAGCAGTCCTGAGGGCTTCGGCCAGCCGCACCCAGATCCGGTGAAGGACGGCACCGCCGTTTCACGGCCGAGTAGGTGTCGGCGTCGCCGACGACCGTTCCCCCGTTCCTGCTCGATTCCGGAGTTCCACGGCATGCGAAACCTATTGCTGCTCGCTTTGATCGTTCCCGGGCTGGTCGCCCTCTCCTCCTGCTCCGACGACGACGACCCGACCTCTCCCGGCGAAGGAGGCGGGGGCGACGACACGACGGCGCCCACGCTGGTGTCCTTCAGCCCCGCCGACGGGGCCACCGACGTCGAGCCCGACGCGATCGTCCGCGCGACCTTCAACGAAGCGCTCGATCCCGAGACGGTCGACGAGACGACCTTCGTCCTGCGCCAGGGCGCCGTTCCACTGAGCGGAACGGTGACCGTCGACGGGGCCGAGGTCACCTACGTGCCCGCCGTCGCCCTCGTTCGTGCCCGCTCGCACAACGTGCGCGTGACCACCGACATCACCGATCTCGCCGGCAACCCCATCGCCGAGTTGCAGACCTGGACCTTCGTCGTCCCGGAGGAGGCCGACGCCACCGCGCCCACCGTCACCAGCTTCACGCCCGCCTCCGGGGCGACGGGCGTGGCCGCAGGGACGAACGTCGTCATTCAGTTCTCCGAGGCCATCGATCCGGCCAGCGTGACCTCGACCAGCGTGCGCCTGCTGCGCGGGAGCCAAGCGGTGGGCGCGTCGCGCAGCACGTCGGGATCGACGGTGACTCTCGATCCGTCGTCGGACCTGGCCGGCGAGACGACCTACACCGTCCAGGTCGGCACCGGTGTGCGCGACCTCGCCGGCAACGCCCTCGCGACGGCGCGCACGTGGACGTTCACCACCGCCGACGCCACCGGTCCGACCGTGGTGTCGAACCAGCCCGTGGACACGTCGATCGGTTTCGACATCGACGACCGCGTGCTCGTCCGCTTCAGCGAGCCGGTCCGCCAGTCGTCGGTGAACAACTCGACCTTCGTGGTCCAGGCCGACACCTGGGTCGACGGGACCTTCGAAGCCGTGTTGCCGGGCAACTTCGAGTTCCAGTCCGACGACACCGTCCTGTGGCGACCCCAGCGCGGCCGTCTGCAAGAATTCGAAACGGTCTACACCGTGCGACTGACCGACGGAATCCAGGACCTCGCCGGCAACCCGCTCGCGCCGGCCTCGTTCGTCTTCACGACCACCTTCCTCGACACCGACTACTGGTACCACGTCAAGAACGAACTGCGTGGCGACAGCTTCGCGCTGGGAGTCTTCACCGACACCTACGTCGCCGTGCTCTACCCGACCTCGTCGGACTTCTCGAGCACCTACTGGTACGGCTTCCCCGCGTTCGGGAGCTGGCGGCTGCGCAACAATTTCCTGGGCGACGGCCACTCGCTCGAGGGGTGGGACGGATCCCGGTTGGCGGACATGCAGCCCACCGGGGACTTCACGGGCCAGTACTGGAGCTTCGAGTTCGTGAGCGGCCGGACCTCGCTGCCGACCCCGCCGCAGAACGGCGAGAGCCCGGTGGCCTACCGCTTGCGCACGCAGTTCCAGGGCAGCGATCGGTCCCTGAGCGCGCGGCTCGAGAACGGCAACTACGTCACGCGGATGGAAGACGACTCCAACTACGTGGGCAGCTGGTGGTACCTGGAAAACCGGGGCCGCCGGTCGAAGTGACGTCGTGACGTGCGAGCGTCACGGCCGGATGGAGCGGGTGGTGGGGATCGATTCACCTGATCCCCGTCCGGGCTCACGGGCGGCGCGTCCGCCACGGTCTCTGGCACGGTCGACCCACGAGCTTTCCATGGCTGCCGGCGTTGCCTGTCGAGCCGGCGGCGTGCGAAGACATTCGAAAAGGCTGGGTTCAGGGTTGTCAGTCGGCTGGGGCTGACAAAGGGAAACGTCAGCCTCTGGGGGCTGACATTCGCCGTTGTCATCCGTTGGCGGCTGACAACCCGAAATCCGGCTTTTCGAAGAACGAATTCACCGCCCGACAACACGCGGCGACACCGCACGGCAGCGATCGACACGCGTGGATCCAGCAGATCAGCCGGCCAGCACGGGCAGCACGATCCGCGTCCAGTCCTCCCACGCGCCGTCCTGCGGGGCGTGCAGCGGATCGAGCTCGCGGCGGTCCAACCACTGCACCCGGTAGGGCTCGGCCTGGGCGGTCACCTTCTCGGCGATCTCCCCGGCGTCGAGTCCGGTGGCGTCGAGTGACACGGTGAAGAACACGCCCACGTGGACGCTGCTCACGTCCTCGGCCTCGCTGTTGATGCATCCGCGCTCGACGAGGGCGTCGGGCGCGACGGTGAAACCGGTCTCTTCCTCGAGTTCGCGCAGGCCGGCGGCGTGCAGCAACCCACCGGGCGCGTCGGAGCGGTCCATGGGCTCGATGTGTCCCCCGAAGCCGACCGTCCACAGACCGCCCAGCCGCGTCTCGCTGTGCTTCGCCTGCCGCTGGTAGGCGAGCACGCGGTCGCCGAGGGTGAGCGCGACGTAGGGGATCAACTGCTTGAAGTGCGAGCAGCGTTCCATGTAGTCGCGCTCGGCGAAGAAGCCGTGGCGGTCGACCACGTCGAGGTCGATGGTGTCGAGCGGCAGGAAGCCCTGCGGCGACAGCCCCGGGAACAGCAGCTTGCGATCGATCACGAGGACGAACTTCATCCGATCTCTCCCGGCGTCCAGTAGTGCTCGCGGTTCTGGCGGTAGAACTCGACCGTTCTCGCCAGGCCGTCCTCCATCTCGACCTCGGGCTGCCATCCCGTGGCCCGCGTGAACTTCGAGTAGTCGGCCACGTAGTCGCCCGTCTCGATCGCCTTGCGGTCGTCGGGCCAGGGCGCGAGCTCGAGCGATCCGCTCTGCGCGTACTCGATCACCATCTCCGTGGCCTCGCGCAGCGTGCGCGGTTTGCCGCTGCCCAGGTTGAAGGCTTCGCCGTTGCAGGTGTCGGGGTTCGCGCCGGCCAGCAGGAAGGCCCGCACGGCGTCGTCCACGTAGTTGTAGTCGCGCTTCTGGCTGCCGTCGCCGTAGAGCTTGATGGTCTGGCCGTCCATGGCCAGGCGGATGAACCAGTTCAGGATGCCGTACTTGGCGTGGCGCATCTGGTGACGCGGGCCGTAGCAGTTGTTCACGCGCAGGCTGCAGAAGGGCATCTGGTAGGCGCGGTTGTAGACGAAGCCGTATCCCTCGGCCGCGACCTTGTTCACGCCGTAGATGTCGGTGGGCTGCATGCGGTGCGACTCGTCGACCGGCACGTGCTCGAGCACCCCGTACTGGCCGCGCGTGCCGGCGTAGATCACGTAGCACTCGGGATTGTGCCGGCGCACGGCCTCGTACACCACCATGTTGCCGCGGCAGTTGACGTCGATGTCCCAGAAGGGATCGGTCATCGAATCGACGTGGCTGGTCTGCATGCCGATGTGGAACAGGAGGTCCTGTCCCTTCACCAGGTGATCCATGGCGTCGGCATCGCGGATGTCGCAGACGTTCACGCGCACGCGGTCGCGCACCGGCGCCAGATTGTGGTCGTTGGCGCCGAACATGTGGAAGTGGTTGTCGACCACGGTGACGTCGCAGCCGAGTTCGACGAGCTCGATGGCCAGGCTGCTGCCGAGGCAGCCGAGCCCACCGGTGACGAGGGCACGCTTGCCGGCGTAGGCGTCGCGGAGGTCGGTCATGGTGCTGGATCCAGGGTTCGGGGGCGAGACGGAACGAGGGCGCGGCGGCCCGGAGGCGCCACGGTCCGGGGAGTCTAGCGGTCGGGCGACCATGTGGCCACCGGTGCCCTCGTCGCCGCGGCCGAGCCGTGGTAGGGTGCCGCCGACCCGCAGCCGTGGAGCCACCATGAGGATCCAGGAGACCGACGACCGCCTGCTGATCTCCCTCTCCCGCGGAGAAGACGTCCCGGCGTCGATCACGCGCGCCCTCGTCGAGCGCGAGGTCGGCCACGCGTGGATCCAGGCCATCGGTGCGATCGAGCAGGTGACGATCGGCGCCTACGACCTCGAGCGCCGCGAGTACCTGCGCGAGGAACTCCAGGGAGGCTGGGAGGTGCTGTCGATCAACGGCAACTTCGGCTGGGCCGACGGCGAGCCCGTCCTGCACGCCCACGCCATGCTCAGCGACCTGCAGAACCACGTGCGCGGGGGACACCTGTTCGCGGCGAAGGTCCACGTCACCCTCGAGGTCGTGGCCTTCACCGGCGCCGCCCGCCTCGAGCGCGGCTACGAGGACGCGGTCGGCCTGAAGACCTGGGAACTCCCCCACGAGGCCTGATGTTCACGCCCGACCAGATCGAAGAACTGCTCGCCACCCTGCACGCCCCGGTCACCGACTTCGACTGCGGCACCCTTTGCGCACCCGACAACGACGACGTGCCGATCTGCTGCGACCGCGACCGCGTGGTGCCGGTGCTGTTCCGGAGCGAGTACTCCCTGCTGCGCGAACGCAGCGACCTGTGGCGGCCCTTCCGCGCGCGCACCGAACAGCAGAAGACCCTGCGCGAGGACATGCGCGCCTGCGACCGCCTGTGCGAGTGCAAGGGCGTGGCCCACTGCGAGCGCGACAACCGCTCGCTGGCCTGCCGCACCTTCCCCTTCGAACCCTACCTCGACCACGACGGACAGCTCGCCGGCCTGGTCTGGAACTACGATTTCGAGGGGATCTGTCCACTGGTCGCCGCGAAGTACGCCATCCGCGCCGACTACATCGACCAGTGCCTGCGCATGTGGGACCAGGCCTTCGCGTGGAGCGAGCACGAGTGGGAGTTCCACTTCGGACACTCCGAGTCGCTGCGCCGCAGCTTCGGACAGAAGCGGCGGCCGATTCCGGTGTTCACACGCGACGGGATCGTGGAGATGCCCACCCGGCGCGAAGCCGGCTAGTCGTCGCCGAACAGCGCCTTCATGGCGCCCCAGGTGGCTGTGTCGGCCAGGACGACGAAGCGGCGGGACCTCCGCCCCGCCGCTCACCGGATCTCGCGGTTGCGATGCGATCTACTCCGCGCCGAACAGCGCCTTCATGAGGCTCCAGGTCGACTCGTCGGTGTCGACGATGCCGTCGCAATCGCTGTCGGCCGCGTCGTAGGCGCCGTCGCCGTCGTTGTCCAGACCCTGGCCGTCGCCGTCCCAGTCCTCACCGCCGTTGGTCGGATCGAGACGGCAGGTGTTCACCACGCTGCTGCGACCCTCGGTGTAGAAGAACGGCAGGACGTTCTCGCCCTCGCTCGTGCCGATGACACCGGTGTGGCACGGTCCGCAGAAGCTGTCACCGTGCACGGTGGCCAGACCCGCGACCTCGTGACAGCCATTGCACGAGTACTCGGCGTAGTTCGCGCTCTCGTTCGTGCGGAGCGGATCGGAAACACTGGCCGCGTGGCAGTCCTGACAACTGTTGATGTTGTCGATGTGCAGCGAATGCAGCGACGGGGAACCGTCGCGGAATCCGCTGTGACAAGTAAGACATTCGTCGACCGCCCCCCAACCGAAGGCCGACTCGGCGCCGATGCCGACGAACGACATCGCCACGAAGAGAACGAAGAGGTTTCGGGCGCATTGCTTCACGATGGATCACCCCATGAGCAGGAGGAAGTGTCGATCCACGCTCCCGGGGACCGGGCGTACGTATCTCGGACTCGTTTCGAAGCTATCACATCCACGCGCGAGCTCCCGGAACGATGTCTGTGAAAGTGTGATCCCGTCCCCGATAGTGGAGTTCCGCACGTTATCCTGGCGAACCCCCGTTCTCGCTCCCGACCCATCCCTGCCCGATCGCACGGAGGTGACCCACCGTGTCGGACTCCGACATCGAACTCACCGGTTCCCAGAAGTCCACCATCGACAGCTTGCTGAAGGGAGAAGCACCCATCGCGCCGCCCGACTGGCTGAAGGCCCGCAGCGTGGTCGACCACGCCAGCGAGGTGCGCCGCGCCGAATCCGACCCCGACACCTTCTGGGCGGAGAAGGCCGACGCGCTCCACTGGGAGACCAAGTGGAACGAAGTGCTGCGCTTCGACCCTCCGCACCACCAGTGGTTCGTGGGTGGACGTCTGAACGCCACCGTGAGCTGCATCGACCGCCACGTGTACTCCGACCGGCGCAACAAGGCGGCGCTGATCTGGGTGAGCGAGGACGGCGACGAGCGCACCTATACCTACAATCGCCTGTACCGCGAGGTGAATCGCTTCGCGAACGCCCTGCGCGGCCTCGGGGTGGGACGCGGCGACCGCGTGATCCTGTACATGCCCCTGGTCCCGGAAGGGATCATCACCATGTTGGCGTGCGCACGCATCGGCGCGATCCACTCGGTGGTCTACGCGGGCATGGGCACGCAGGCGCTCAAGGCGCGAATCCAGGACGCCGGCGCCAAGGTCGTGGTGTGCAGCGACGCGACGTTCCGGCGGGGCAAGGCGATTCCCCTGAAGCCCGCCGTCGACGAGGCCGTCCGCGACCTCACCGAGGTCGAGCACGTGATCGTGCACCGGCGCGGCAGCAAACCCGGCGACGAAGAGGTGGAGTTCGAGAGCGAGCGCGAACACGACTGGTACGACGTCCAGGGACCGCACGCGATCCACTGCCCGCCCGAGATCGTCGACAGCGAGCACCCGCTGTTCGTCCTCTACACGAGCGGCACCACCGGGAAGCCGAAGGGCGTCGTGCACGCCACCGGCGGCTATCTCACCGGCGTGAACTACCTGAGCCGCGCCTACTACCAGATCGAGGACCGCGACATCTACTGGAGCACCAGCGACATCGGCTGGATCGTGGGCCACAGCTTCATCGTGTACGGTCCGCTGTCGGTCGGGGCCACGGTGCTCGTGCGCGAGGGCGTGCCCGACTACCCGAACCCCGACGTCACCTGGGAGTTGTGCGAGCGCTTCGGCGTGAACCTCATGTTCACCGCGCCCACCGCGCTGCGCATGTGGATGAGCCACGGGGCCGAGGCGGTCGACAAGTACGATCTCACGCGCCTGCGGCTGGTCGCGTGCGCCGGCGAGCCGCTGAATCCCGAGGCGCATCGCTGGGCGCAGGAACACCTCGTGGGCCAGAGCGACGGCATGGTCGTCGACAACTGGTGGCAGACCGAGATCGCTGCCCCCGTGCTCGGCACCCTGCCGAGCTTCGAGGCCCGCCTGGGCAAGGTCGGCAAGCCCATGCCCGGCGTGGCCGCGGACGTGGTCGACCGCGAGGGCAACCCCACACCCGCCAACGAGGGCGGCCGCCTCGTGATCCGGCGCCCGCTTCCCTACATGCTGCGAACGGTCTGGAACGACGACGATCGCTACCGGGAGTACTGGAACCAGATCACCGTGGACGGACAGCCGGTGTACACCGCCGGCGACGTCGCCGTGCACGACGAGGACGGCTGGTTCGCGGTGCTCGGCCGGATGGACGACGTGATGAACGTCGCCGGCCACCGCATCGGCACGGCCGACGTCGAAGGCTCCCTGCTGCGCCATCCGTCCGTGGCCGAGAGCGCCGTCGTGGGCCTTCCCGACGAGGTGAAGGGCGAACGGATCAAGGCCTTCGTCGTGCTCGAGGCCGATGCCTCCTCGGGTGCCGGTCTGCTGGGATCGCTGCGCGACCACGTCCGCGAGGACCTCGGACCGATCGCCACGCCGAGCGAGATCGAGATCCGCGACTCGTTGCCGAAGACGCGGTCGGGCAAGATCGTGCGGCGCCTGCTGCGGGCCGAGTCGCTGGGCGAGGATCCGGGAGACCTGAGCACGCTCGCGGACTGATCCGGCCTCGCGGACCGCTCCGGACGGGGCAGCACGATTTCGATGTTGCCCCGTCCGCGTGCGCCCGGTGACCCTCGTTCCCGGGTTCCGAAACGCCTCCCGGGAAAGGCCGGTCCACGATGGGTCGTACCCTCGTCCTGATCGCCGTCGTCGCGCTGTCCTGCGCTCCCGCCACGGCCAACGACACCACCTACGAACTCGATCCCCTGTTCACGCTCGGCCTCGACGACGAGATCCTGCTGGGACGTCCGGTGGACGTGGCCCTGCACCCCGACGGATCGCTGCTGGTGCTCGACCAGCAGTTGTCCCACCTCCTGGTCGTCGACACCGACGGCACCGTTCTGCGCGAGATCGGGCGCGAAGGTCAGGGCCCGGGAGAACTGACCATGCCCTTCGACCTGCACCTCGAGCCCGACGGCACGATCGCCGTGGCGCAGACGCCACCGGCGCATCTCGAGCGCTTCGGCGTGGACGGATCGGTCCTCGAATCCACGCCGCTCGAGCTCGGAGCCGGATTGCGGATTCCCGTCCGCCTGCATCGTCACGACGATGCGCTGGTCCTCGAGATGTCGCTCGTCGAGATCGAGGGGCAGTCGGTCACGCAGGCGACGCAGCTCGGGATCCTCGATCCCACGACCGGAGACCTGCGGACGCTCGCGCGGCACGCCACCGAGATCGACATGGTCAAGTCGGTGGTCCGCGAGGGCGAAACGTCGCCCTTCAACGAGGCGTGGACGGCCACGCCGACCGGAGCCGTCGTGTGGGCGAGCGATCGCATCGAGTACGACGTGCGGCGCCGCGATCCGGTGAGCGGAGAGGTCGTCACGCTCACGCGTCCCGGCTACGAACCGCGCCTGCGCTCGGACGCGCGGAAGCAGGAGATGATCGAGGCCAGCGAGTCCGCCATGGAACGGGCCGGTACGGGCCTGCGCATGCGCTTCGTGCCGACCGACGAGGCTCCCTACGTCGAGGGCATCCTCGCCCGGCCCGACGATTCGGTGTGGGTTCGACGCTCTCCCCGCAGCCTGCCGGACTTCGAGGAGGACGACGCCGTCGAGAGCATCGTGTTCGACCGCTTCGACGCGGGCGGCACCTTCGTGGGCGAGGTCCGGATCGGCGCGCCGGCCTGGATCGCCGATGCTCGCGTGTTCCTGTTCGACGACCTGCTCGTGGCGATCCACGTGCCCACCGAGGGCGGCGACGACGATCCGCTCCGGCCGGTGACGGTGGACGCGTTCAGGCTTCGGCAGACGTCGTAGTCACCTCCGTCCGTCCCAGCAGCTTCGCGTTGATCGCCACGATCACCGTGGAGATCGACATGAGCAGCGCGCCGACGGCCGGCGAGAGCATGATCCCCGCCCAGGCCAGCACCCCGGCGGCGAGCGGGATCGCCACGATGTTGTAGCCGCTCGCCCACCACAGGTTCTGCACCGTCTTGCGGTAGGTGGCCTGCGCCAGATCCATGATCTTGGGCACGTCGCGGGGATCGGAACGGACCAGGACCACGTCGGCCGACTCGATCGCGACGTCGGTCCCCGCGCCGATGGCCACACCCAGATCGGCGGTGGCGAGCGCGGGGGCGTCGTTCACGCCGTCGCCGACCATGGCCACGCGCAGACCACGGTCGCGGACCTCCTCGATCTTCTCGGCCTTCTCGTCGGGCAGGACCTCGGCGAAGACGTCGTCGAGCCCGAGCTCCTTCGCCACGGACTTCGCCACTGCCTCGCTGTCGCCGGTGATCATCATGACCTCGAGGCCCAGTTCGCGCAGACGATCGATCGCCGCCCGCGACTCCTCCCGCACCAGGTCGGCCAGGGCGATCGCGCCCACGGGCTCGTCGGCCGACAGCACGTGCACCACGGTGTGGCCCTGCTCCCGCGCGTCGCGCAGGGCGTCGTCGTCGACCTCGATCCCGTTCTCCTCGAGATAGCCGGGGCTGACCACCTTCACGGTTTCGCCGTCGACGTCGGCCTGGGCCCCCTTGCCCGGAATCGCCTCGAAGTCACTCGCCTCGTGGAGCTCGAGTTCACGCTCCTGCGCGGCCTCGACGATGCCCTCGCCGATCGGATGCTCGGAGTGCGACTCCAGGCTCGCGGCCAACGTCAGCACCCGTTCCTCGGAGGCGTCGCCGAAGGGAATCACCTGCTGCACGCCGAAACGGCCCTGGGTCAGGGTGCCGGTCTTGTCGAAGACCACGGCGTCGAGATCGCGCGCCCGCTCGAAGGCCGAGCGGTTGCGCACCAGGAGTCCGTGCCTGGCCGACAGCGTGGTCGACACCGCCACCACCAGCGGAATGGCCAGCCCCAGCGCGTGCGGGCAGGTGATGACCATGACCGTGACCATGCGCGCCAGGGAGAACTGGAAGTCGCGCCCGATGGTCAGCCATGCCGCCAGCGTGATCGCGCCCGCCCCCAACGCGACGAAGGTCAACCACATGGCCGCGCGGTCGGCGAGGTCCTGCGATCGCGATCGCGACTGCTGCGCCTCGCGCACCATGTCGACGACCTGCGAGAGATAGGTGTCCTCGCCCGTCTTCTCGACCGCCACGGTGATCGTCGACTCGCCGTTGACCGAGCCCCCGATCACCGTGTCCTCCTCACCCTTCTCCACCGGCTCGCTCTCGCCGGTGAGCATCGACTCGTCGATGCGCGTCCGGCCCTCGACCACGGTGCCGTCGATCGGGATCTTCCCGCCCGGCTTCACCCGCACGTGGTCGCCGGCCTCGAGTTCGGTGATCTCGACCTCTTCGGTCTCCCCGCCCGGCTTCACCCGCAGTGCCGTCGAGGGCATGAGTTCGATCAGCTCCTCCAGAGCACCGGACGCGCTCTGGACCGATCGCATCTCGATCCAGTGGCCCAGGAGCATGACCACGATCAGCGTCGCCAGCTCCCAGAAGAAGACCTTGCCCGCGAGTCCGAAGACCACGGCCGACGAATAGACGTAGGCCACGGCGATCGCGAGGGCGATCAGGGTCATCATTCCCGGTTGCAGTTCGCGCAGCTCACCGACCAGTCCGGTGAGGAAGGGCCAACCGCCGTAGAAGAACACCACCGTCGACACGGCGAAGACCACGTACGAATCGCCGGTGAAGTCCAGAGCACCCTCGATCCCGAGGAACGACTGGATCAACGGCGACAGCAACAGGATCGGGATCGACAGGACCAGTGAGATCCAGAAGCGCCGCCGGAAGTCGGCGATCATCGCGGAGTGGTCGTGTCCGCCGTGCTCGGAGTGTTCCGACGAGCCCTGGTCGCTCTCGTTCGCAGCAGCGTCTTCGGTGTGGGCATGGGCCATGGGAGCTTTCCCTCCTGGAGGCGCGCGGTGCGTGGCCCCGCGCGGACGTGGCCTGCGCGCTCCAACCCCGCCAGGCTAGGCATTCCCGGAATCCGGGAGCACCCAGGAATGCCCCACCACGGGCTCCGTGGGCTCCCGAAACGGCGCAGCCGCGGTGACCATCGGTGGAATCGGGAACATCCCGCTGAATCCGACCACCGGTCGGCGTCGAAACGGGTGTGTGTCGGCGGCGGAACCGTCGCCCCGCACGCCCCCCCTCCCGGAGCAATCATGAATCACTTCGTGCGCGGTCTCTGCGCCGCCCTCGCCATTGCCTTCGTCGTCACCATCGCCGCCGGTCCGGCGCTCGCCCACGACCACAAGGGCTACGGCAAGGAGAAGCAGAAGAACATCGTCGAGACCGCCATCGCCGCCGACGGCTTCGAGACGCTCGTCGCCGCCGTCAAGGCCGCCGGACTCGTCGAGGCCCTGTCGGGCGAGGGTCCCTTCACCGTGTTCGCCCCGACCGACGCCGCCTTCGCCGCGCTACCCGAGGGCACGCTCGAGACCCTGCTGAAGCCCGAGAACAAGGACCAGCTCGTCTCGATCCTCACCTATCACGTCGTTCCCGCGAAGGTGCCGGCCGAGGTCGCCGTCACCCTCGACGAGGGCGAGACCCTGAACGGCCAGAAGGTCAGCCTGGAGTTCGACGGTGAGACGCTGACCGTCGACGGCGCCAAGGTCGTCAAGAGCGACATCATGGCGAGCAACGGTGTGATCCACGTGATCGACAAGGTCATCCTGCCGGGTTCCGGGCAGAGCAGCCGCTGAACCGAACACCACGACACCACGCCCGGTACGCGCCCCGTCTCCTCGTGAGGCGGGGCGTTTTCGTTGGCTCACGGGCCGGGTCGATCGACCTCCGGCGGAACCGGCAGCCCCTCCCGCTCCATCAGCTTCAGCGCGTTGGTGGTCGGGCACGGGCCCTCGCGCAGCAGGAAGTCGAACTCCATGTGCTGCTCGTGCACTTCCTCGCGGAAGTGGAGATTGCGCACGTCGTCGATGGTGTCGGCCAGGGCGGCCAGCTCGAGATCGTGGGTCGACAACAGGACGACGCCCCGCGACCCGGCCACGTGTTCGATGAACGCGCGGCTCCCCGACCAGCGCTCGCGGTTGTTCGTGCCACGGTAGATCTCGTCGATCAGGCTCAACTGCGGATGTGCGTCCCGATCCTCGAGGCCGCGCAGCAGGGCGGCCAGGCGCCGGACCTCGGCGTAGAAGTACGAGATCCCGTCGTTCACCGAATCGCTCACCTGGATGCAGGTGAACGGTCGCAGCGATCGTAGTCGCAGTGAATCGGCGAGCACCGCGCCCCCCGCGTTCGCCAGCACCACGTTCAGGCCGACCGTCCGCAGGAAGGTGCTCTTGCCCGACATGTTCGAGCCGGTCAGCAACAGCACCCGCCCGAAGCGATCCACGGTGAGGTCGTTGCGCACCACCTGCTGCGGGTGCAGCAGCGGGTGCCCCAGGGCCGATGCCTCGAACACCGACTCCTCGTCGTCGAAGGTCGGGAAGCAGTGGCGGGGGTTCAGGTCGGCGAAGTTCGCCAGCGCGCACAGGGCCTCGAGATCGTGCAGGGCGTCGAGCCAGTGCGGCAGGTGCTCGCGGAGTTCGTCGCGCACCGCCTCCAGCCGCAGCGCGAACCACAGATCCCAGGGAACGACGACGTTCACCAACAACCAGAGCAGCTGATTGGTGCGCAGGGCCGCGCCCCACACCACGTGCTGCGTCCGGCGCAGCATCGCGGCGGGGCGGTGCGCCTCGGTGCGGCGCAACGGAGCCACCACGGGCTCGACCGCGGCGGGCACGGCGCGGTCCTCGAGCCAGCCCAGCACGTGCCGCAGGGGCGTGACGATCTCCTGCAGCTTCAGCGCGTCGTCGAACAGCGGGGCGAGTTCGCGCAGACTGAACACGTAGCCCATGAAGTACAGCGGCACGCTCAACCCCCACCACGGCGGCCAGCCGGCGAACACGGCACCCAGGATCAGCGCCACGTTGCCGGCCGCGAGCAGACCCAGCAGCCCGACGCGCCAGCGCAACGACCGGGTCGGACGCCGATCGCCGATCCACGCCACGAGCCGGTCGGTGTCCCACGATCGCGCGCGCGCGGCGAGCCCGAGCCGCGCCACGAGCGCGAACGAGTCCCGCAGGTGCCGCCGCGGCACGAGCGCGGCCACGCGTTGCTGCCGTCGTTCGACCGTCGCCACGTCGGGCTGGTGGGCGAGCAACCATTCGCCGAGCCGGCGATGGCCTCCGGTCGACACCGTCGTGTCGACCAGGTGCAGGAACGAACGCTCGCCGACCAGGTCGAGATCGTGGGCGAAGGGATGGGCCCCGTCGACCTCGTCGTGGTGCTCCCACGCCAGCGCATCCCATTCGTGGTCGAGCCGCGCTCGCTGGCGGCGTTGCAGGGCCGCCCATTCGGCCCACCGGGTGCGGGCCCGCTCCAGGCGCGCGTGGACGAACACCAGGCCCTGGAATCCCACGAAACCCACCGCACCCAGGCTCCAGGCCACGGCGTCGCCGGCGCGGAAGCCGGCCACGACGACCACCGCCACCGTGGTCAGGAACACCGCCATGCGCGCGTGGCCGAGACGCGCACTGCGCCGGGCCAGCCGGGCGCGGTGGCTCTCGATCCGCGCGAGTCGTCGGTCCAGGCGGGCGACCGCCTCCGCGTGTGCGTCCATGGAACCGATCACGGGGCGGGGGCGTCGGTCACCCACCACTGGTCGACGGCGGCGAAGGGTGTGAGCCACGTGGGCGCGATCCCGCGCAGGCGATCGCGACGCGCCACCAGCGTGGCCGGGTAGTACAGAGGCGTCACGACCTGACGCTCGACGAGCATCTGCTGCATGGCGCGCGCGGCGTCCAGTGCCTCGGCCCGATCGGTGGCATTGACGGCAGTGTCGGCCCAGGTGTCGAAGCGCTCGTCGGAGAAGCCACCGAAGTTGAAGCGTCCGTCGCTGCGGAAGAAGGGGCGGACGTCGGCGTCGACCGGACCGCTGAGCTGCGCGAACAACATCTGGAAGTCGTCACCGCGCACGGCCTGCACCAGCGAGGCGAGTTCGATCGGCCGCAGGACGATCTCGATGCCCACCTCCGCGAGCTGTGCGCGGATCGACGAGGCCACGGCCTCGCGGATCGGATCTCCCGTCACGCTGAGCATGCGGATGCGCAGGGCTTCGTCGTCGCGCGTGCGCACCCCGTCGCCCACGAACCCCGCCTCGTCGAGCAGGGCACGTGCCGCGTCCAGGTCGCGCGCGGTGGGTTCGAGCGACACGTCGTACGCCCAGCTCACCGGCGGCAGGAAGGTCCCCGCCGCCCGCGCGTGGCCGAAGAGCACTCCCCGCACCAGCGCGTCGCGGTCGAGCGCGAGGTCGATGGCGCGGCGCACCCGCACGTCGCCGACGATCGGATCGTCGAGGTCGTACTGCAGGAAGGCGACACTGCGCCCGAACACGCGCTCGATCGCGACGTCGGGCTCGTCCTGCAGGTTCGCCGCCTGGTTCACGGGCAGCGCGGCCACCAGGTCGGCCTCGCCGGTGCGCAACTGCAAGGCGCGGACGGCGGCGTCGGGCACGACGACGACTTGGATCCGGTCGAGGCGCCCGGCCGGCCCCGGATGGTGGGGATTGCGCTCGAGCACCAGGCGATCGTCCTGTTCCCAGCTCGCCAAGCGGTAGAAGCCGAGCGTGACCGGGGCCCGCCCCACGCTCCACGCCGACGGATCGTCGCGATCGAATCCCTCGATCACGTGCGCCGGCAACACGATGTGGGCGAGCAACGCGATCGGATCGCCGGGCGCCGACGCGAAGTCGATCCGCACGGTCCCGTCGTCGACCGCCACCACCCCTTCGATCGGATCCAGCCGCGCCCGCTGCGGATACGCCACCCCGGGGTCGCGGTAGAGGTCGAAGCTCGCCACCACGTCGTCGGCGGTGAAGGGCTCGCCGTCGGACCAGCGCAGCGTGGTGTCGAGGGTCAGCGTGACCTGCATCCCGTCATCGGCGACCGTCCACCCCGTGGCCAGCCCCGGCTGCCAGTCGCCGGTGTCCGGATCGAGCCGGACGAGGCCCGGCTGCAGCATGGCGAACACCCGCGCCGCCTGGGCCGTGGTCATGCGCACGGGGTTGAAGGTCCGCGGATCGGCGTCGAGCGCGACGACGGCGACGCCTCCGGTTCGCGGCTCGTCCGACGTCGCGGTGCGTTCACGATCCCCGCAGCCGACGAGCAGAAGGACGACCCACACGCCCAGCAACATGGATTTCATGGACGAAGACTCCGGTGGAGGACTCGGGACTCAGCGCGACTCGCTCGGTCCCGCCGCGTTGCCCGGCGGCGGTTCGGGCGCGAGGCGATCCCAGTAGGCCTGCTCCTCGCGGTCCATCTCGCGCAACCGGCGACGGTTCCTGAGTTTCGTACGGACCAGCCCGACGAGGAAGAGCAGGGACATGCCGAAGAACAGCGTGCTGGCCCCGGCGATCGCCGCGATCCAACCGTAACGCCCCCGCAGGCTCGACGACAGCTCCGTCTCGAACTCCGCGATCCGGATCCCGAGCAACGATTCGAAGGCCTCGCGGAAGCTCTGCCGCCGCACGGTCTCCTCGACGAGGGTCACCCAGCCGCCGCGATCGGCCAGGCGCTCGTCGATCTCGCCGAGGGCCTGCAGGCTGATCCGGTAGGCGAGTTCGGCGCGCGCGCCGCCGGCCGGGAAACGCGTCACCAGTTCCGACAGCCGTGGCAGCGCGCCGGCCGAGGCAACCTGCACGAGGGCGAGCGTGTCACCGAATCCCCACTCGGCGGCCTGGTGCTGCGCCACCCCCTCGACGAACCACGTGGGCGGACGCAGACCCTGCAGCTTCTGACCGAGGTAGACGTGCGAGATCTCGTGGCGGAGCACCACGTCGAGCGGTTTCCGCCCGGCGGTGATCGCGCCCACGTTCAGCGCGATGGGGCCGTCGGGCCAGTTCGCGTAGCCGACGCCCCACTCGGGCAGCAGCCCCCGCGCCCAGCGCGTGAAGCTGCGGTCGTGCATGAGGTACACGGCCACCGGTTCGGGCTGCAGGCGCAGTTCGTCGGCGATGGAGCGCGCCGCCGGAACCCAGGATCGTGCGATCCGTTCCGCCGCGCCCTCCAGACCGGCCTCGGCCAGGATCCGCGCCGGCGGGTCGGACACGTCGACGACCACCGGAAAGGGATCGCTCCGGTCGCTGCCCTGCGCCATCGCCGCCGGGGCGATGGTCGCGAGCAGCAGGGCTGCGACGACGAGCCTCAAGGCGATGTCCCGATCGGTTCGGCGAGTGCGCGTCGCACGAACGACAGGATGTCACTCCACGCTGCTCGGGTGTCGGCGAGCTCTTCGACGGAGCGAGTCTCGGGATCGTCCCAGTACAGGAAACCGTGTCCACCGTGTTCGTACACCCGCAGCGCGTCGCCCCGCCGGCCGCGGCCGGCCAGGGCCGAAGCCATGACCCGCGCCTGCGGCTCGGGTACGATCGGATCGCGCGCACCCTGCACCAGGAGGATCGGGGCCGGACACAGGTCGTCGAGCACGTTCAGCGCGTGGCGTTCGGAGAAGGCCTCGGGCCGGTCGCCCGGACCGTCGCCGTAGACCTTCAGACTCAAGGGGTCGCGCACGTCGAAGTCGTCGTCCAGCAGGTGCTGGTACCACTTGTAGATGTCCATGACGCCGTAGGCGGCCACCACCGCCCGCACCGGGCCACACATCTCCGGCCGCGCGGCGGCCAGCACCGAGATCAGCGCTCCGTGACTGGTCCCCATCAACACGAAGTGACCTGGACGGATGCCGGGGTGGTGACGCAGTTCGAGCACGGCGTGCACCACGTCGTCGACCTCGCCGCGGGCGATCTCGATCTCACCCTCGCTGTCGTCCTCGCCACGGTAGCTGGGCGCGAACACCACGAAGCCCTGCTTCGCCAGCCAGCGCGCCTTGGCCCGGGTGCCCTCGGTCACCCCGCCGACACCGCCGTGGTTGAACACCACGCAGGGTTCGACGTCCTGCTCTCCGAAGGGGTGGACGAACAGCCAGCCGGTGACCATGAGATCGCCGGAGGGGTAGCGGACGTAGGCCTGCTCGACCCGGTCGATCATCTCGTGCTCGAGGATCTCGAAGCGGGGCTCGGGCACGTCGACGGCCGCACCCGCGGTCGCGCTCGCCCAGAGCACCAACGCCAGGACACAAGGCAGTTGGCCGGGGCACCACCGAGGGGCTAGGCTGCCGACATGGATCACGATTCCCACGACTCCTCCGCTCTCGACACCGCGGCACGGACCGCGATCGACGCGCTCGTGCCGCACCTCGGCCCCGAGGCCCGGGTCGGCGTGCTGAGCGGCGCCGGGATCTCGGCGGCCAGCGGCATTCCGACCTTCCGTGGCGACGACGGTCTCTGGAAGAACGCCCGCGCCGAGGATCTCGCCACCCCCGAGGGATTCGCCGCCGACCCCGAGCTCGTGTGGGAATGGTACGGCTGGAGGCGCGACCGCATCCGGGCCGCCTCCCCCAACGCTGCCCACCACGCGCTCGTGGAGCTGGCGCGTCGCGTGGCATCGCTCGACGTGCTGACCCAGAACGTCGACGGCCTCCACGCCTCGGCCCTCGCGGCGACCCACGATCCGCCGCCCATGCCCGTCGTCGAGCTCCACGGCAGCATCTGGCGTCTACGCTGCACGGGCTGCGGCCGCGAGGCCGAGGACCAACGCCCCGGCCCGGCCCCCGGAGAGCTGCCGACCTGCGAATGCGGAGCGCTGCTGCGCCCGGCCGTCGTGTGGTTCGGCGAGTCGCTCGATCCCGACGCGCTGGAACGCGCGGCCGACGCGGCGATCCGCAGCGACGTCTTCCTGGTCGTGGGGACCAGCGCGCTGGTCTACCCGGCGGCTTCCTACGGTGCCATCGCCCGGCAACACGGGGCGTACGTGGTCGAATTCAACCTCGAGGCCACGGGCACGACCGGCGGCGGCGCGGGCGCCGTGCACGCTCCGGCCGAGGTGGCCCTGCCGGCGCTGGTCGAGCGGATCGATCGTGAGCGGGGCGTGCAGTGATCCGCGCGGCGATGATCGTGCTCGTGCTGCTGCCGGCCACGGTCGCATTCGCCCAGCTCCTCGACGCCCGCACCATGGCCACCGGTGGCACCGCCCTGGGTCGCCCCACCGCCGACGTGTTCCGCGTGAATCCGGCCTACCGCGCCGTCCCGTCGCGCGAGCCCGTGGGAGAGCGGTCGATCCCGCTGCCGATCGGACTGCTCGACGCCGAGGTCCCCACCTTCGACCCCGACGACGACGACTTCGAGTTGACCGCGGCCGCCGACTTCCTCTGGAACATCCCGTGGTCGGTCCAGATCGGTCGCCCGGATCCGCTGTCGGGCGACGTCGGCCTGGGGATCGCGCAGAACGCCGTGACCATCGACCTGAAGGACGCCCGCGAGGCCGTTCCCGACGAAGAGGTCCGCGGAGGCGACCACCGCACGCTCTTCGAGGTCGGCCGCACCTACGACCTGGGGCCGCGCTACGGCACCGTCCACGTGGCCCCGCTGCAGGTCTTCGTGGCCGACCAGATCGAGGTCGACATCGACGACTCGCTGATCGGGGTCCTGCGCGACGGCGACCCCATCGTCGGCGGCCGACGCTACGGACTCGACGCCCGGGGGATCGCCCAGACCGGCTTCTCGAGCGCCATCGCCTACGCCCGCGAGATCCCCCTCCCGGGTGGCCGTGCCGAGGCCGGCGACGACTGGCTCGAGTCCCACTGGGAGCGCGAACGGGACCGTCCGCGGCTGTGGGTGGGCGTCGGCGTGCGCCGGATCTTCGGGCTGGCCCACGTGGATCTCGACACCCGCTCGACCCTGGTGGGCGAGGACCCCATCCTGGGCGACGACGGATCCTTCGACGTCGAGCTCGACTCCGAACTCCGCCACTCCACCCCACGCGGTCTGACCGGATGGGGGCACGCCTGGGCCGTGGACCTCGGCGCGGTCCTGCGTTGGCGCGACTTCGAGTTCGGCGCCGGCGTGGCCGACCTCTTCGCCGATCCCACGTGGAGCCGCACGCGGATCGAACGCTACGCCTACGACTCCGACACCGACGCGTTGATCGACACCACCGTCGCCCGCAGTGCCGAGGTCGAGACTCCGTTGCCGGCGAGCTGGCGCCTGGACGCGATCCACCGCGACGGCCGTCGGCGTACCCTGGGCGCGTCGCTCGAGCACGGCCCGGGCGGCACCTCTCTGCACGCGGGGGTGGAATCCTGGGTCCGTCCCTCGATCGCACTCCGCGCGGGAACCGAACTCGACCCACGCGGCATGCTCCAGTTCGGTACCGGCGTGGGCGTGCGTCTGGCCTCGGTGGGCTTCGACCTCGGAGCTCGCACCCACGCACGCAACCTGCGCGGCGACCGTGTCCTGGAGATCGGTCTGTCGCTCGTACTGGGGGCCCGCCCCCGGGAAGGACTCTGATCCATGCCGATCGTTCGTCGGACCGCGCTCGTCGTGGCGGTCGTCACCGGACTGGCCTGCAGCGGCGGAGACGTCACCCTCGACGTCGACCTGCTCAGCTTCCTGACCGACTCGGGCGCACGTCCCGATCCACGGGCCGATTACGCGCTCCCGGCCCCGACGACCGATCTGCTCCTGCGCGGGGTGGAAATCGTCGCACCGACCGAGGCCCGCCTGCTCGAGGTCATCGACGACCTGACGGTCGTGCGCGAAGGCACGCTCTTCTACGAGATCGAGGCGGCCAACCGGAAGGGCAGTGCCGATGCCACCGTCGAGATCCGCCTGGCCAGCAGTCGCGACGCACTCGACGCGGCGGAGAGCATCGTCGACGGGATCGACCTCGCGCTGCTTCCCGGAGAGACCACGAGCGCCGACGGACGAGTGGCGCTGAGCGACGAACAGGTCGCCCTCTTCGCGAACGATCGCGTGTGGATGGCGGTCGACGCCGATCTACGGATCGGTGCGGCGACCGCTCCCGACGACTCGGTCGCCGGCCGGTTCCGGCTCCGCGGACTCGACGTCCGGGTGGTCGCGCGCGAGGACTTCTTCTGATCGCTCGGGCAAGGGTTCGTCGACCGTCGCGTCGTCGACCGTCGCGTCGTCGATCTCGGCCAGATGGGCGGCGGCGACCGTCTCGTCGACCCCCTCGAGGTGTTCGCCGTCGCCGCGCCGCGGCTGGGGCCCGACCCGCCCCGGCAGGACGAGGTAGAAGGCCATTCCCAGATCGTCGACCGGCCGCACCTCGACACAGCCCCCGTGGTAGTTCAGCACGTAGTTCGCGATCGGCAGCGAGAGCCCGCTGCCCCGCTGGTGATTGTCGATGTCGTGGGTCAGTTCGAAACGTTCGAACAACTGATCGACGCGTTCGGGCGGAATGATGGGCCCGGTGTTGAACACGCGCAGCGCACGCCACCGCATGGTCGATTCGGGACGTTCGACCCCGCGCGAAGTCATCATGCGCGGAAGGTCCCCGTCCGGATCCTCGAGGATGCGTTCGACCAGCTCGATCACCACGCGCCCTTCGGTGCGATTGTGGCGCACCGCGTTGTGCAGGACCTTCTCCAGCCCCACCTGCATCAGGGTCCAGTCGCCGTGCACGAGGAACTCGCGCTGGGCATCGGCCCGGTTCTCGACCAGGACACCCTGCTGCCGCCAGTAGGATTCCAGTTCGCCGAGCTTGCTCCGCAGCAGACCGGTGAGCGAGAACATCTCGAAGCTCGACTGGGAGCGATTCGCCTGCAGCGAGGCCATGAGGATGGCGTCGTTCATGAAGCCCGCGAGTCGCCGAGCACTGTCGTGGACGATCTCGATGAACTCCGATTCCATCTCGCTGCGCTGGTCGCGGAACTCCTCGCGCAGGAACTCCACACCGCCGAGGATCGAGGTCAGGGGCGTGCGCACCTCGTGCGAGACCAGAGCGAGGAAACTGTCCTTCATGGCCTCGACGTCCTCGACCTCGCGCAGGGCCTCGGCCAGCCGCTCGCTCTGGCCGCGCAGGGCCACGTGCGTGGTGTGGAGGTCGCTGATCATCGTGTTGAAGGAGCGCGCCAGGTCCGCGAGTTCGGCGGGACCGGTCACGGGCAGACGTTGGGAAAGGTCGCCCGTGGCGACGGTGCGCATGGTCTTCGACAGGCGTGAGATCGGCACGGTCACGTCGCGCGACAACCGATGCACGACGACGAAGACCACGAGCAGGACCGCGGCGATCGAACCCAGGACCACGCTCCTCCAGGCGGCGTAGGGCCCCAGGGCCACATCGCGCGGTACGGCGTGCACGATCGACAGCCCGAGCTCCGGGTCGTGGTGCCGCGCGCGGAACCAGCGACCGCCGTCGGCGCCCGCACCCACGCCGGGATCCGCTCCGGGCATCGCGCCGGCGCCCGTCAAGAATCCCCGCCCGCTGTCGTCGCTCAGGATCGTGGTGGCGCCCCCGACCGTGCCCAGGTTCCCCAGGGCGATCGAGCAGGTCCCGGGCCGCATCCGCGCGCCGACCACGGTGCGCCCGTCGCGCGAGGCGCGCACCAGCCAGACGTGGTGCTCGTCGCCGCGCTCCTCCACTCCCACCGCCGGCTCGTCCGCGGCCCCAGGACCTCGGCGGCCAGCACTTCCGAGTTCGGTGACGACGGCGAGGAATCGTCCGCCGTCGGGCCGGCGATCCACGATGAAGCGGGCGCCGTCCCGATGGACGATCCAGGGAATCGAAGGGTCCTCGCCGTCGCTCAGCCGCACGACGTCGACGATCTCGGGCCAGGTACGGAGCACGGTGGTCGCGCGTTCGTTCCAGGTGCGGCGCCGGGTCGTCGAGTCGGGCCGCGCGGCGACCTCGTCGGCCACGGCGGCCAGACCCGTGGCCATCGCGTTCAGGCGTGCGGTCAGCGGGCGGGCCCGGGCCTCCAGGCGCAGCTCCATGCGCTCGTCGAACCACGACTCGTAGGCCGGAGCGACCAGGGCCCGCTCCGCGAGCCACAGACCGCCGACGACGAGCAACACCGGCGGCAACACCACCAGGGCCACTCGACGTTCCAGTGTGAGCCTTCCGCCCGATAGCATGCGGTGCGTCCCCACGATCTTCCCCGAAGGAGATCCGTCCGAATCCGGCCGGCGGATCCGCCGCGTCGGAGTGGGGATCGGCCGATCATCCCCGAACCTTGACGCCACTTCCGGTTCCGGCGTGGTTCCGATCAGCGCTCGATGCCGACGGCGGCCCCGGAGGGTTCCACGTGGTCCAGGAGGGCGCGGAGTTCGTCGTGGCGGAGAGGTCCGCTGACGGTCGTATCGGCGCCGGCGGCCAGACAGCGGTCGATGGACAGCGTGTCGTGGCGGCGGCAGACCCCGACCACCGGTGTGTGCCGACCACGGCCGTCGGCACGGCGGATCGCCTCGATCACCCGGCTACGGCCGGTGCGCTCGGACTCGTCGCTGAGCAGGACGAGGTCGAAGGGGCCGTCGCGGTCGGCCACGGACACCACGTCGCTGGCGTCGGCCGAGACGGCACGGCAGCCCAGGCGTTGCAGAGCCAGTCCGGTGAGGCGTCGCGACAGAGGCTCGTCGTCGACCACGAGCACCCGTGCCGATGGAGTCCGCGAGCCAGGCGTGCCGCTCTCGGCGTGGTCCGGGTCCATCGCGCCCACGCGGTTCACCAGTTCGGTCCGCAGTCGGTCGCGATGGACGGGTTTGGCCAGCGTCGGCAGGCGATCGGAACGGGGCCGCCGTCCGAAGGGCACGAGCAGATGGATCCGGTCGGCGAGCCCCGCGGGCAGCGCGTCGACCCACGCATCGGGGTCGAAGTCGTCGAGGGTCTGGTCGACGAGCACGCAGTCGTAGCTCCAGTCGTCCTCGGCCGCGGCGCCGATCATGGACCTGGCCTCGTCGGCCGTCGCGGCCAGGTCCACCAGCGCGGCCATGTCGCGCAACTGCCGCTCCAGGACCACCGCCATGGTCGGTCGATCCTCCACCACGAGCACCCGTGCTCCCGGACACGGCTCGACCGGTGCCGGATGGGCGTCGGGAACGTCGACCGGTCCGAAGGGCAGCGTGCACCAGAACGATCGGCGTTCGTCGGGGTCGATCTCCATACCGGCCGCACCACCGAGCACCTGGACCAGACGGTGGGCCAGGGCGAGCCCGACCGCACCCGGAGCCGGCTCGCCGCCCAGGACCTCGTCGCCGTGCAGATAGGGTCCGAAGCGAGCCTCGAGCTGTCGGGCGGTCAGTGCCCACTCGGTGGCGTGGACCTCGAACCGGACCTCCCAGCGACGGTCGCTGCTCATCACGCTGCGCACCGTGAGCAGGACCTCGCCCCCTTCGGTCGAGCGCACGGCCTGGGCCAGGAGTTGCACGAGGATCTGCCGGGTCCTCGCCTCGTCCCCCGCGAGCGTCGGCGGCAGGATTCCGTCGACGTGCACGGCCACCTCGTCGTCGCGCGCGTGGGCGGCCTGCGACACCAGGTCCGCCACGCCCTCGGCCAGATCACCCACGGAGAAGGGACGGATCTCCACGGGAAGGTTCCCCGCCTCCACCCGTTCGAAGTCGAGCAGGTCCTCGACGCACTGCGCCGCTCGTCCCATCGAGCGGCGGGCCTCGTCCAGTCGTGATCCCACCGATCCGTCGACGGCGCCGGCGAGGTCCTCGAGGATCTCACCGACGCGCCGTAGCGGACCACGCACCTCGTCGGCCAGCGCGGCCAGCGCATGACTGCGCATCCGCCGAGCCCGGTCCGAGGCGCGGTCGGCCGCCTCAACCCGTCCCTCGGCCAGGTGTTCGCGCGTGATGTCCCGCGCGAGCACGACGATCGCCTCGACGTCGCCCCGGTCGTCGAGCAACGGCGTGCGGTCGACCCGCGCCCATCGCGGCTCCCCGTCGGGCCCCACGCGTTCCTCGAGTTCTCCGATCAGTGCATCGCGCGTCTCGATGACCTCGAGATCGCGCCGGTAGCTCCGTGCAGCATTCTCGGGATCGAGTTCCCAGAGGAAGCGGTTCTCGATGGAGGACGCCGGCAGCCCGAGTTCCCGCGCCGCCGTGAGGTTGGCCCGCAGAATTCGGTTGTCGCGATCCTTCACCCAGAGCGCAGCCGGGACCAGATCGAGGACCCGTTGTTCCTGTTCCCGGAGACGGCGGGCGGTGTCGGCGACCGCCTCGTGCTCGGCCCGGTCGCGGCGGGCCGTTTCGGCCTCTTCGTCGTGAGCGAGGACCGTGGAGACGAGATGGGCCAGAGCCTCGAGCAGCTCGACGTCCGCGGCGGTGAAGGCGCGCTGTCCGGCCTCGCTGGCCACGCACAGAACGCCGACCACCGTGTCGGCGGCGCGCACGGGAACGCCCACCAGGGCCTGCGCACCGTCGGCCGAGACGTCGATGCCTCGCCCGGTCCACGAATCGTGGTCCTCGACGACGACGGGCGCCGCCGTACTCCAGACCTGGCCCACCAGACCCGTCCCGGGTTCGAAACGACGGCCGGATGCTCCGTCGAACAGGCCGTCTCCACCCACCAACCGCATGGTCGCCCCACCGTCGTCGAGCCGGGCGACGAAACCGTGGTCCACGCCGACCGTCGCCCGCGCGGCGACGAGCAACGCGGGCAGGACCTCGTCCGGACTGCGGCGCTCGGCCACGGCCCTCGAGGCCAGCGTCAGGGCCCGGAGCAGGGGACGCGGAAGCGACGACCGCTCGTCGCGCCCCGGCTGGGCCGTTCCCGCCGCCGGTGGTCGATTTCCGATCGTGCGCGACCGCGCGAGGTCCATGGAATCGTTCCGATCCGCCGGATTCCACCCTCCCGGGGGACGGTGGCGGCACGGGGAGCAAGGCGCGGAGAAAGAGTGCAAAGCCGGGGCCAACACACCGGAAGGAGGCATTGCTCCGGCTTTCCACTATGCTGCCGCGGAACCGAGATCCCAGGAGGCCGACCGATGACCACCGCGATCCCACCCCGCACCGAGATCCCCGACGAACTCCGCTGGAACCTCGCCGACATCTGCTCCGGCTGGGACGAGTGGGAGGAGGGCGTGCGCGAGCTCGAGCGACGGGTCGAGGACTTCGCTCGACGGCGCGGGACGCTCGGCGAGGGACCCGAGTCCCTGCACGCCGCTCTCGCCGCCCACGACGAGCTCGAGGTGCTGGCCCACCGGGTGTGGTGGTACCCGTCGCTGATGCACGACGAGGACCTGCGCCGCAACGACATCGAGGAACGCAAGCAGCGCGTGCAGATCGTCCTGGCACGGGCCGACACCGAGAGCGCGTGGCTGCGCCCCGAGATCCTCGCCCTGGGCGAGGACACCGTCCGTCGCTGGCTCGGCGAACACGACGCCCTGTCGCTGTACCGCTTCCTGCTCGAGGACCTCTTCCGCCAGCAGGAGCACGTGCTCGACGAGCCCCGCGAAACGCAGTTGAGTTACGCGAGTCGTCTCGGATCGACTCCGTCCGACGCCTACACCATGCTCAGCACCGCCGACGTCGAGTGGCCCACGATCGAACTCACCTCGGGCGAGTCGGTGAAGCTGACCTACGGCACCTACCATCACCTGCTGCAGACCGCACGGGAGCAGGACGACCGCCGCCGGGCCTTCGAAGCCCTCTACGGCACGTTCACCCGGCACCGGAACACCTACTCCAGCCTCTACGCCGGGGTCTGCCAACGCGACTGGTTCGTCGCCCGCTCGCGTGGCTACGCCTCCACGCTCGAGGCCGCACTGCACGGCAACGACATCCCGACGACCGTGGTCGAGAACCTGATCGCGACCACGCGCGAGGGTGTCGCTCCACTGCGCCGCTACTACGGTCTTCGCAAGCGTGCGCTGGGCCTGGACCATATCCATCTGTACGACGGCATGGTGCCCCTGCTGGACGACGACCGCCGTTACTCGTGGAAGCAGGCGACGAAGCACGTGCTCGACTCGGTCGCGCCGCTCGGTGACGAGTACGCCGCGCTCATGCACGAAGCCTTCGAGGGCCGCTGGATCGACGTGCTCGAGAACGAGGGCAAACGCAACGGGGCCTACAGCGCACCGGTCTACGGCGTGCACCCCTACGTGCTGATGAACTACAAGGACACGCGCAGCGACCTGTTCACCCTGGCTCACGAGATGGGCCACAGCCTGCACACCGTGCTCAGCCACCGCAGCCAGCCCTACGTGTACTCGGGCTACACGATCTTCGTGGCCGAGGTCGCCAGTACATTGAACGAAGCCCTGCTGCTCGACCTGCTCATGGAACGCACCAACGATCCGCGCGAGCGGGTGCTCCTGCTGCAGCACGCGATCGACAGCATCGCGGCGACCTTCTACACACAGGTCATGTTCGCCGACTTCGAGTTGCAGGCACACCGGCGCGTGGAACACGACGAACCGCTGACCGCCGACTCGCTCGACGATCTCTACGCCTCGATCATGGGCGACTTCTACGGTGACGCCGTCGTGCACGACGATGCCTATCGCAGCACCTGGGCGCGGATCCCGCACCTGTACCGCTCGCCCTACTACGTGTACCAGTACGCGACCTGCTTCGCGTCGGCGGCCACTCTGAAGCGTGAGATCAGCGCCGGCGACGGCGGCCGAGCCGCCGTCGATCGCTATCTCGAGTTGCTGCGGTCGGGCGGCAGTGCCCACCCCATGGATCAGCTGCGCCGCGCCGGGGTCGATCTCGGCCGCCCCGAGCCCGTGGCGGCGGTGGTCGCGCAACTCGACGACCTGGTCACCCAGCTCGAGTCCGAACTGGACGCGCTCGACCGATGATTCCGGTGTAACCCCGATCGCGGTTCGAGCGTCCGTTGCGTGTGTGCCGAAGCCGTGGCCGTTCCTCGCGGAGGTCCGCCGTGTTCCGAACCGTCGTCTCCATGTTCTGTCTCGCCCTTCTCGTGCCCCGGCCCGTCGCCGCGAACTCCCTCGACCTGGGCGTGGCCGACACCGGGATCTCGTTCGGCGACTCCCCGCGTTGGACCGGGATCCGCGTGAACCTGGTCGACGAGCAGGTCGAGCACGTCCGCGGACTGAACCTCACGTTGTGGCGACCGTCGGACCGGGTCGGCGGTCGGATCACCGGAATCGGAATCGGTCCCTACGGACCGCGCGCCGACGAGCTGACCGGACTGCACGCCGGCCTGTGGACCGTGCACGCGAATCGCGGGTTCGACGGCATCGGCTTCGGACTGGCCGGTGTCTCGACCGGCTCCGACGGCACCCATCGGCGCGGCTCGGGAGCGATGCGCGGTCTCGTGGTCGGCGGCGTCGGTCTGGCCTCGGCGGGCGACCTGACCGGCGTGGCCGTGGGCGGCCTCGGCGCGAACGTGGGCGACGACCTGACCGGGATCGCCATCGGGGGCCTGGGCATGAACGTGGGCGGAACGGCGCGCGGCCTGGTCCTGGCCGGACTCGGCGCGAACGTCGCCGGCGACCTGACCGGCGGAGCGGCAGCCGGACTCGGCTTCAACGTGGGCGGAGACGCCCGTGGCCTGATGGCCACCGGTCTCGGCAGCAACGTGGACGGAAGCATCACCGGTGGATCGCTCGCCGTGCTCGGCAATGCCGTCGGACGCGATCTGCACGGAGTGGCGTTGGCGGGCGTCGGGACCGGCGTCGGCCGCGACGCGACGGGTGTCGTGGTGACCGGCGTCGGCTACAGCATCAGTCGCGACTTCACCGGGATCAGCGCCGCTCTGGTCGGCGGCGCGACCGGGGGACGTCTCACCGGGCTGCACGTCGCCGGGGTGGGAATCCATGCCCGCGAGACGCGCGCGATCACCGTCACCCTGGGCGGCACCCGCGGCGAGATCATGCGCGGGGCGACCCTGGGCGCCTACAACCGCTTCGACGAATCGACGACCGGCCTGGCCATCGGCCTGGTCAACGTCACGGACGAACTGCGCGGGGTGCAGATCGGACTGTTGAACATCGTCCGCGAACGTGATGGCTGGAATCGAATACTGCCCATTCTGAACGTGGGACGTTAGGATCGCAGGACGCCCCCGAGACCCCTCCCGGTGGAGGACCTGCGAATGACCGTCCGCTTCGGCCTGATCGGCCCCGGCAGGATCGCCGACCGTCGCCTCGCTCCCGCCCTGCGACACGTCGAGGGCGCGCAGCTGTGGTCGGTGCTGAGCCGCGACCCCGAACGCGCCGCCGCCTTCGCGCACGAACACGAGGCCGCGGCGGCGCAACCGACACCGGCCACGCTCGACACGATGCTCGCCGACGACGAACTCGATGCGGTGATCGTCGCCACGCCCGACAAGCTGCACGCCGAGCAGGCCGTGGCCGCCGCGCGCGCGGGCAAGCACGTATTCGTCGAAAAACCCATG
>DATFKK010000192.1 GCA_035268685.1 Candidatus Krumholzibacteriia bacterium
GGCCTATCCCATCAACCCGAAGGCCGACGAGGTCGAGGGCCACGAGGCCTACGCCGACCTCGGCTCGCTGCCGGAGACCCCGCGCGGGATCTCGGTGATCACGCCCCCTGCGGTGACCGAGAAGGTCGTGGAATCGGCCGCCGACGCCGGCGTGGAGTTCGTGTGGATGCAGCCGGGCGCGGAGAGCCCCGAGGCGGTGCGCAAGGCCGAGGAGCGAGGCCTGCGCGTGATTGCCGACGGTAGCTGCCTGCTCGTGGCCGTGGGCTACCGCGAGGGCTGATTCCCGGCGCCCGCCCGCTTCGACGGGGAGGAATCGTGTCGCGTCGACCGAGTGTTCCGACGATCGCCCTGCTCGCCCTGCTGGCGGGGTGTCAGTTCACCGAGCCCGACCAGCCCGTCGAGAGCAAGCCGCTGATCTTCCGTTCGAGCACGCCGGCGGACTCCGTCACGGGCCTGCACGATCCCGACGGGCTGGACTTGGTGGCCCGATTCAACCGCGACATCTCGGCGGCCGAGGTGACGACCAACCTCCTGATGCCGGGCCCGTCCGCGGTCGGCGGTGTCGAGGTGGGAACGGCCGGGGCCGTGGAGGTCGTGTGGGAAGACGCAGTGCTGGACGACGATCTCGCCGCGCACACGTGGTTGATCGACGGGCCGGACTTCGTGCGGCCGGTCGTCCTGCGGTTCTTCCCGGGCGACGACGTCCTCACGCATGTCGGCGTCGTCACCGGCACGATCTCCATCAGTCCGCCCCGGACCACGGCCGAGGGGTCCATGCTGTTCGTGATGGCGGCGGGGGTCCCGGACACGAGTTTCGCGCCGGACACACCGACGATGCTCGGACTGCCGATCGTCGCGGCCGTGCGGATCGGACAGGCGCGGGGTGTGCGCCGGAATCCCTACGGAGTGGGCAACCTCGACCCGCAGTACCGCCATCTGGTCGTCGCGATCGAGGACACCGACGACGACGGCCGCTACGAGCCGCGCGAGGACTGGTGGGGCTACGCGCGCGATCCGCTGCAGCCCGACGTCCCCTTGCTGGTCCGGCCGGCGCAGTTCGCGGACCCGGTCGACTTCGAGATCGTCCGTCCCGGAGCCCTGGCCCCGGTCGACTTCTGAGCTTCGCTCAACGCTTGGACACCAGCAGCCGGCTCTCGCGCGACAGCGGGCTGAGGATGTCGGGGTAGACCACGCTCTCCCCGCGCCAGGGACCGTCGGTGCCGTAGCGATCGAGCAGGCACGTGAGGGCGTTCTCGGCCCGGGTGAGCGGCCGGAACGACGCGGCCTTGAGGCTCTCGCTGACGACCGAGGGGCTCACGCCGAAGCGTGCGGCCACTTCCTTCCCCTTGTACCGGCGCGCTGCGCGGACGGTCTCGGCCTGGCGTTCGGTCCACCGCGACCGGGTCTGGTCCATGAGCTCGACCAGGCTGGCGATGGTTTCGTCGTCGGGGCTGCCGAATCCGACGGCGACGGCCCCGCGTCGATCCCGGCGGGCCGTCCAGAGGGCGGCGCGGGCACGGTCGAGCGCCGAGCCGTCGAGCACCACGGTCGTGCCGCGGAAGCGAGCCTCGACCAGGCCGAAGCCGACCCCGACCACCCAACGGTAGGGGTGGAGGGCGTCCCCCAGTTCGGAGAGCGCGAGCGTCACGCCGGTGGATCGACGGAAGAGGCCCTGCACGCTCCCCGCGCGCTCCACCTGCACGGGGGCCGCGAGGTGCTCGGCGCTCAGGGCCGCCTCGACGTTCTGCGCGACCTCGTCGAGACCCGGCAGCCGCTCCTTGTGGTTCTGGAGCGTGCGGCCCTCCGGATCGCGGAGTTCGGCAGCGATGGCGACGTGCCAGCAAGGGTTGGAGATCGGGTCGGCCATGGGTTCGGGACAGTAACCGAATGCTGGCAACGAACAAGAGACAAGAACGCGGGAATCAGGATCCGCTCGCGCCCGTGGTTTCCGCTCGCTCGCTCGCGTCGAGCGGAGGCCGGAGATCGCCCCCCTCGAGACACCAGAAACCGGTGCGGACCAGGTCGACCGGCGGGAGCCGGAAGGACTCTCCGAACACGGCCCGCAGTGCCTCTTCGGGCTTCACCTGTCCGGCGCCGTCGAGGCGGAGTGCGAGTGCGAAGGGGCGCGGCCCGAGACCCGAGGCCAGCCCCGGCGGAAGGCCTGCGAGATCGGAGTCGGTGGCCGGCTCGAGCCGCTCGACGATCTGCTTCAGGTCCAGGGTCTTCTCACCCTTCTTCCTGTGGATGGTCACAGGGACGGCGGCAGCGGTCCGGAAACGATCCAGGGCGGCTCGTACCGCCCCGACGTCGTCCTCGAGGGTTCTCAGTCGCACCAGGTAGTCGGCGCGCTGCAGCAGCGTCGCCATGCGCTTCTCGCCGTCCTCGACGACGCGGGCGGCGGTGAACTCGATCCCGGGCTCGGCAACGGCGTTCAGGCGGCGCAGCAGGTCGGCCGGGTCGGGCCGGTCGATCAGCTTGACCTCGAGAAGCTCGCCCACGCTCTGCACGCCGAGTGCCAGCGCCGGGCTGAAGGTCAGCGCCGGCTTGGGGTGGTAGCCCTCGGTGTAGAAGATCCGGATGCCGGCGCGGCGGAAGACGCGGGGGATCTTGCGGACCAGGTCGAGGTGACTGGTCATGGCGTCGGCGCCGGTCTTCGACATCTGCAGGCGCACGCGCACGCCCTCGCCCTGGCCGAGATCGTGGGCCGCCTTGCCGGCGGCAATGCGGTCCTGCTTGGCGGTGCGCGCCTGGTGCGCCTCGACGGCGGCCTTCTCGCGGTCGCCGCGGCCGAAGGACCTCAGCTTCGTCAGGTACTCCCGCCGCTCGGTCCGCATGCCGTCGAGGTCGCAGGCCACGCCGCAGTGGTAGCAGACGAGCTTCCGGACGTCGGCGTCGTGGTCCTCGACGTTGGTGTGGAACACCTGCGCGCCGGCGGGCTTGCCGCACGGCGGACTGAGTCTGTTCTTCATCGACCGCTTGTAGTCGGTCTTCAGGAAGCGGTCGTCGAGCTGCATGTCGAGGTGGTCCCAGGGCATGCGCGCGTCGAGGGCGATGGTGCCCAGGTAGAGCTGCGGGTCGATGCCGGACGCGTCGATCGCCTCGATCCAGGCGTCCCAGTCGAGGTGCTCGTCCCAGCCGTCGAAGCGGCAGCCCTTGCGCCACGCGGCCTCGACCACGTCGGCCACACGGCGGTCGCCACGGCCGAGCACGCCCTCCAGGAAGCTCGTGCGGGGGTCGTGCCGACGGAATTCCAGTCGATCACGACGCGCGAGGTCCTGCAGCAGGTCCTGCTTGCGCTCGATCTCGTCCATGGGGTCCATGGCCACCCACTGGAAGGGCGTGTGCGGCTTGGGCACGTGACTGCTCACGCTGACGGTGACGCCGGCCTTCGAGCCGTGGATCTCACGCCCGATCTCCTTCATGCGGCGGCCGGTCTCCATGATGCCGACGACGTCCTGGTCCTCCTCGGTGGGAAGACCGATCATGAAGTAGAGCTTCATGCGCTTCCACCCGCGCTCGAACACACGGTAGGCGGTGCGCGTGAGGTCTTCTTCGGTGACGTTCTTGTTGACCACGTCGCGCATGCGCTGCGTGCCGGCCTCGGGGGCGAAGGTGAGGCCCTGGGCGCGGTAGCCGGCCATCTCGTCGAGGGTGGTCTCCTCGAGACCGTAGGCGCGCAACGACGCCACGCTCAACGACACCTTCCGCTCCTTGAGCTTCTTCATGAGCGTGCTCATGAGCGGGCTGATGCACGAGTAGTCGGCGGTGCTCAGCGTGGTGAGTCCGGCCTCGTCGTAGCCGCCGGCGTCGATGGCCTCGAGCACGGTGTCGACGATCTGTTCGGGATCGCGCTCGCGCACCGGACGGTAGATCATCCCCGCCTGGCAGAAACGACAACCCTCGGTGCAGCCGCGCGCGATCTCCACGCTCAGGCGGTCGAAGATCGCCTCGGCCGCGGCCACGGGTGAGTCCCAGGGGAAGGGGAAGCGGTTGATGTCGTCGAGGATCACGCGCCGTGGACGCTCGGGGATCCCCTCGACCTTCGGGCCGGTGACGACCTCGAAACCGCTGTGCAGGTCGACGGTGGTGTCGTAGAGCGCGGGCACGTACAGGCCGCCGAGCTTCGCCAGGCGCACCAGCGTGTCGTGGCGCGGCACGACGGCGTCGCGGCAGTCGGCGAGTTCGAGCATCAGCTCGGGAAGCTTCTCCTCGGCGTCGCCGATCAGGAAGACGTCGACGAAGGGCGCCACGGGTTCGGGTTGGGTGGCCACGGGGCCGCCGGCGAGGACGATCGGGTCGCTCTCCGTGCGATCGGCGCTGCGGATCGGGATGCACGACAGGTCGAGCAGGTTCAGCAGGTTGGTGAACGTGAGCTCGTACTGCAGCGAGAAGCCCACGGCGTCGAACTCGCTCAGCGGGCGCCGGTTCTCGAGCGACAGCACGGGCAGCCCGCGCTCGCGCAGGGCCTTCTCCATGTCGGGCCAGGGCGCGAAGGCGCGCTCGCAGGACAGGTCGTCGTGCTCGTTCAGCAGCGAGTACAGGATCTTGGTGCCCAGGTGGCTCATCCCGATGTCGTAGAGATCGGGGAAGGCCAGGCACAGCGAGGCGCGGACGCTCGTGGGGTCCTTGACGATCTGGTTGTACTCGCCGCCGATGTAGCGCGCCGGCTTCTCCACTTCGTGCAGGAAGCTGGCGTACGGATGCGTGGACAGCTCCGTCGTCATGGGTGCTCCGCGAGGGGGGTCCGAGGGCGTCGGAGTATACTCGGGACGTGAGGGCCGCGTCGATGCTCAGCGGGTGGAACCGGCACCCCAGTTGGCCGCCATGGGCGCCGGCTCGGGAGCTTCCACGGCGAGGCGGCGCAACAGATCGTGTCGTCGCATCACCTCGCGCACGTAGGCGACGGTCTCGTGGCCTCGCACGTAGCCGTAGCGTGCCTCCCGATGGTACTGCGGCTTGCGCAGCAGCAGCAGGCTCTCGCGCACCGAACCCTCCCAGGCGTTCGGGTTCAGCCCTCGCCGGACCGCGAGCATGCGCGCATCGTCGAGGTGGCCGTGTCCGCAGTTGTAGGCCGCGAGCGCGAACTGCAGGCGGTCGGACTCGGGCACGTAGTGGTACCGGTCCAACAGCCAACGCAGATGCCGAGTTCCGGCTGCGATGTTCTGCGACGCGTCGCGGAGTGTGGTCTCGTCGAGCCGCGCCGTGGCCGGCTTCACCTGCATGACGCCGATCGCTCCCGCCCAGGACTCGGCGTCGGGATCGAAGCGGCTCTCCTGGAAGGCCAGGGCGGCGAGCAGGCGCCAGTCGACGTCGAAGCTGTCGGCCGTGGCCCGGAACAGGTCGTCGTAGGGCGAGACCCGGCCCGTCCGGCTGAGCCGGAAGGGGTCGGTGGCATGGCGATGGATCTGCGTATCGTCGGAGAAGTAGCGATCGCGGACCACGTTGTAGAACTCCGAACCCGCGTGTGTGTCGTCCTCGCGCGGGCGGTAGTGCCGCAACAAGACAGCGTCGACCGCCTCGCGCAGCTTCGGCGCGTTCGCGCGCACCATCCAGTGCAGGGACTCGCGTTCGCCCAGCTCGAACGCCGACACCAGGTTCTGTCGGAAGCGGAGGACGGCCGCGAGCGAGCGGTCGTCGGCCACGGCGGCGGGATAGGTTCCGTCGGCCACGAGGTCGAGGAGTTCCTCGACCGCGGTGCGCGGTGGATGCATCACGATGCCCACCGGCACACCCTGGCGGCGCAGCGAGAAGAGCGTGGCCTCGCCACCGGAGAAACGACGCGTGGCGACCATGGCGCCGACGAGGTCGCGCGGACCGCGGAGGGACGATGCACGCTCCGCCGTCGTGACGATCGTCTGCTGGCCGGTGTCGTAGGGCCGGGAGAACGCGACCTCCGCGTCGGGCACGGCGTCGGGACGCAAGGGCATGGCCACGAGATCGACGTGGCCCAGGTTCAATGCGTCGATCGGTCCGTTCACGCTGTCGGGCAAGACCACCTGCAGACGAAGACCGAGCGTGCGCGCGACCTCGCGTGCGAGTTCGAACTCGAAGCCATGCTCCTCGCCGCGCAGGATGTAGTAGCTCGACGAGCTGTTGCGCAGCAGCACGCGCAACGTTCCGCGTTCGCGCAACGTGTCGAGGTCGCGATCGACGGTGGGAAGCGGGACACGGACCACGTGTCGCTGCGTCGTGTCCCGCGGCTCTTGCTGCGGGGTCTCGGTCGAGGAGCAGGCCGTCAACGACACCGACGCCCACAGGGCCACGCCGGCCGCCGCGATCGCGCCGCGGCGGAAGGTCGGGATTCGGGTGTCGGCAGCCTGCGTCGTCATGGGCGCCTTCCGTCGGGCATCGTGCCGGTGTATGGACCCTCCATGATAGCGCAGCAAGGTAGCAGCAGAGGGGAAGAGATCGCCCACCGGGTGCGCCCCCACGGGGGCCGGGGTGCGAACACGAGAACCCTCAACTGCCGCCGTGCGAACATCCTGCGCCGGGATTCGCTCGGCCCCTCCGCGGCATCGCATTCCTGTCGCTGATGCGTGGCCACCGGTGCTCGGCCCGGTCCGGCGGCTCTTCGGGCGTTCCGGAGGGTGGAACGGTTGTTGCAGCTCCGTGTGTCGGACCAGCGGACCCACGTCGTCGCGGGAGGGCGTCGTTGCCGATCACGCGGGAAGCCAGCGGGCGCTCGGCAGGCGGCGGGGCGGAGCGCGTCGAGCGCGATCGTGCGGTGATCGCACGTCTCGTCGTGCGCATGTGCAGTGTCCTGCGGGACGCCCGCCGCGGCTCCTGGTTGGCGACCACCGTGAACGCGCAGCTCGAGGGCCTGCGCTCCGATCTCGATCGCGAGTTGCGGCGCGGCCCGCTCCGCCTGGAGTTCGACGCCGACGAGATCCGCCTGCGGAAGGCGTGCTTCGACGACCTGCCGCGCCCGGCACGTCGACTCGTCGCGATGGTGCATCGCAAGGGTTGGCGCGCGATCGAGTTCACGGCCGGCGTGAGCACCCTGGAGCTGCTGGTCCTGCTCCAGCAGCTGCAGTCCTCCGGAAAGAGCGCGAGCGACGACGAGCTCGGCCGGCTGGAGTTCGTGAGGCCGTTCGGAGCGCCCGCCGGAGGTCGGCCACGCCGGCGCGGCGTGCCCGAGGTGATCCGTCCGAGCCGATTGGGTCGCGTGGTGAGCGAGGCCGAGGACGGCGACGGGGAAGTGCGGTCGTTGGTCTCCGACCTCGTGCAGGCGATCGACGAGGTCTCCGTCACGACCGGATGCACGGACGCCGAACCGGACGGTCCCGGCCTGATCGAACTGGTCGACGACCTCGGCCACGACGCGGTCGTCGGGTTGATCCTGTCGAGCCTCCGCCGTCACGACGCGTACACCTACGACCACTCGATCAACGTGGGTCTGCTGTCGATCCGTCTGGCCCACCACGTGGGGTGGCGCGGGCGTGATCTGCGCGAACTGGGCAGCGCCGCCTTGATCCACGACGTGGGCAAGCTGTACACGCCGCTCGAGGTCTTGAACAAGCCGTCGCGTCTGACGCCGGCGGAGTGGGTCACGATGAAGGCGCACCCGCGGGAGGGCGACGAGATCCTCCGCGAGGCGGGAGTGGGACACGAGATCGGTCCGCGGATCGCACTGGAACACCACGTGCGGCCCGACGGGTGGGGTTATCCGCCGCTGCCCTACGGAGAGGGTGGTGTGCATCCGGGCAGCCGCATCGTGAAGATCGCCGATGCCTACGACGCCTTCACCACGATCCGCCCCTATCGCACCCGGACGACCCCGCGCGAGGCCCTGGCGATGTTGCTCGAACAGGCGGGCACGATGTTCGACCCCGATCTCGTCGAGGCGTTCTGCGAGATGATGGGCCGGCATCCGATCGGATCGGTCGTGCGGCTCGCGAGCGGCCGGCTCGCGCTGGTGGTCGACGTGCACGCCAGTGCGCCCGCCCGACCGCTGGTGCGCGTGCTGCGCAATGCCGACGCGTCGACTCCGGGCATGCTCACGTTCGTCGACCTGCGGCGCCGCGTGACCCCGGCCGGCGGCTTCGTCGACCACATCGTCGAGAGCGTCGAGCCGGCGGTCGGCGACCTGCCGATCGGGCGCTACGTCTGAGCGCTTCCGCCGCAGAGACGGGCGAGCAGGATGCCGGCGGCCACCGTCACGTTCAGCGATTCGGCGTTGCCGCGGCCTTCGATCGTCACGAGCGCGTCGCAGCGCTTCGCGGTGAGAGGCCGGATTCCCCGGCCCTCGTTGCCCACCACGAGAACCGTCGCTGGCCCGGGTTCGATCGCGCGGTGGTCGACGGCGCCTTCGTCGAGTGCGCTCCCGAGGACCCGCCAGCCCTCGCGGGCGAGCCGCAGCAGCGAGTCGGCCAGATTCCCCGATTCCACCAGCGGGAACCACTCGAGGGTCCCCGCCGATGCCTTCGACACCGTCGCGGTCAACGGAGCACGCCGCGCGCGGTGCAGGAGCACCGCACGCGCACCCAGGAAGGCCGCGGTGCGGATCAGCCCTCCCACGTTCTGCGGGTCCTCGACCTGATCGAGCGCCAGCACCACGTCACCGGCCCCGGGAGGGCTCTCGAGGATCTCGCGCAGCGCCGACAGGGGCAGCGCGCCGCAGGCGAGCACCACGCCCTGGTGCGTGCGGCTGCCCGCACGGCGCTCGAGGTCGTCGTCCGACGTCGTGCGGACCGCCACGCCACGTTCGCGCGCGAGCGCGGTCACCTCCTCGACCCGGGAGCCGGGCCGCGCGTCACGGCACCACAGGGTGTGCAGGCTCCGGCGTTCGGCCCGCAGCGCGGCCTCGACCGGCGCGATCCCGTGGAGGTGTTCGCGGCCGCGCGCGTGGTTCATGCGTCGGCCCTCAGTCGTAGAGGTCGGGAACGAAGGTCTGCTCGGTGTAGGGAGCCCGGACGTATCCGCCCGCGTCCTCGCGCGGCGGCAGCTCGATCCGCCCCGGCGTGAGGTCCTCGTAGGGAATCAGGGACAGCAGGTGGCCCATGCAGTTCAGCCGCGCGCGACGCTTGTCGTCGGCCTCGACCACGTACCACGGCGCCTGCTTGATGTCGGTGTGGGCGAACATGGTGTCCTTGGCCTTGCTGTACTCCACCCATCGACGACGCGACTCCAGGTCCATGGGACTGAGCTTCCAGCGCTTGGTCGGATCGTCGATGCGGGCCTGGAAGCGTCGTTCCTGTTCTTCGTCGCTCACGCTGAACCAGTACTTGATCAGCTTGATCCCGCTGCGCACGAGCATGCGCTCGAAGTAGGGACACGAGCGCAGGAACTCCTCGTACTGGGCATCGCTGCAGAAACCCATGACGCGCTCGACGCCGGCGCGGTTGTACCAGCTGCGGTCGAACAGCACGAGTTCGCCGGCCGCCGGCAGGTGGGCGACGTAGCGCTGGAAGTACCACTGGGTCTTCTCGCGCTCGGTCGGCACGCCCAGGGCGACCACGCGCACGATGCGCGGATTGCAGGGCTCGAGGATCCGCTTGATCGTGCCGCCCTTCCCGGCGGCGTCGCGCCCCTCGAAGATCACCACCACCCGCTCGCCGGTCTGCTTGATCCACTCCTGGAGCTTGACCAGCTCGATCTGCAGGCGGCGGAGTTCCTTCTCGTAGAGCTTGCGCTTCAGCTTCCGGTGGCCACGATCGCTCCGTTCGGGCTCGACGGTGCGGCTCTTCACCGGATTTCCGCTCTCGGCCACGGCGGGACCCCCTCCGAGGTGCGGGTGGACGGCGGCCGAACCCTACACCCGGCCGGGGGCTCGCTCAAGGCGGCGGGTGCTCGTACATTGGACGGAATCCAGAAACACGAAGAACGAGAGAGTCCCCTGGCCATCGGAGGCCACCATGAAGATTCCCGCCGACGTGAAGTCGATGCCCAAGGTCGAGCTGCACCAGCACCTCGACGGCTCCATCCCGCCCGCCGTGACCTGGCGGATCATGAAGAGCTACGGCCTGAATCCCGTCGATTCGCTGGCCGAGATGAAGAAGCAGCTGATCCTGCAGCCCGAGGAAGAGGGCTCGCTGCTGCGCTACCTGGACAAGTTCCACTACCCGATGTGGGTGACGCAGTTCTACGAGAACCTCGTCGAGGTCACGGCCGCGGTGGCGGGCGCGGCCGCCAAGGACGGGGTGCAGCTGTTCGAGCTGCGCTACGCGCCGGTGATCCACATGTACGCCGGGCTCACGACGCGGCAGGCGATCCGCAGCGTGTTGGCCGGACTGAATCGCGCCCGCGAGAAGCACGGGATCCGGTGCGGGCTCACCGTGATCGCCATGCGCCAGCACGGCCCGCACGTGGCGAAGATCCTGGCCAAGGCAGCGGTGTCCGAGGCCGAGTGGCTGCACGACCGCAGCGGCGTGATCGGCTTCGACATCGCGGGCATGGAGCGCGGCAACCCGCCGCGGCTGTTCGGGGCGGCCTACGAGATCGCCCGTCGCGGAGGCCTGGGCCTGACGGCCCACGCGGGCGAGGACGCCTCGCCGCAGTACGTGTGGGAGGCCATCGACGAGCTCGGCTGCACGCGGGTGGGCCACGGCTGCAGCGCGATCCAGGATCGCGAGCTGCTGAAGCGCATGGCCCGCGACCAGATCCTGGTGGAGTGCGCGCCCACGTCGAACTACCAGACGGGTGCGGTGAAGGTGGGCGACCCGCACCCCATCCACACCTTCCTCGAGCACGGGATCCCCGTGGCGATCTGCACCGACAACACCACGGTGAGCCGCACCACGCACTCGGGCGAGAGCGCGCTCGTGGCGAAGGAGATCGGCGTCGACGCCGTGCGCGAGATCCACCGTCAGGCCGAGCAGCACACGTTCATCGGCCGCACGGAGCACTGGAAGGAGACCCACAAGGGCGACCACGCAGCGGGTCCGCGGAAGCCGCGGGCGTCGGCGAACGGCAGTGCGAAGGGCGCGCGCAGCAAGCGTCCGCGCAAGAAGTCCTCGAAGGCCTGAGCGCGGAGAGTCCGGCGTGGAGCTCTACTACCACCACTATCTGATCGCGCTGGCCGCGCTCTTCGTCGTCCTCGAACGGCTGCGGCCATGGCGGCGTGAGCAGCGGGTGCTGCGCCGGGGGCTGGCGAACGATCTGTTCTACCTGGCCTTCAACGGGCACTTCCTGGGTCTGATGCTCGCGCAGGCGACGGCCCACACGGCGGCCTGGTTCGCCGAAGCGGCCGGCTGGGCCGGCCTCCAGAACATGCTCTACGCCGGTGTGGCGAGCGGTTGGCCGATCTGGGTGCAGGTGCTGGTGGCCTTCGTCGGCCTGGACTTCGTGCAGTGGTCGGTGCACAACGCGCTGCACCGCGTGCCCTGGTTGTGGGAGTTCCACAAGATCCACCACAGCATCGAAGAACTCGACTGGATCGGGAACTTCCGTTTCCACTGGGGCGAGGTGATCGTCTACAAGGCCGCGCAGTACGTGCCGTTGATCCTGCTCGGGTTCGACGGGAGCGTGCTGCTGGCCTTCGCCGTGTTCGGAACGGTCATGGGCTTCTTCAACCACAGCAACCTGGACGTGGACATCGGCCCGTTGAAGTACGTCTTCAACAACCCACGCATGCACGTCTGGCACCACGACCGCGACGAGATCCCCGTCCCGCCCGGTGTGAACTTCGCCATCAACTTCAGTGTGTGGGACTGGATGTTCGGCACCGCGTGGTTGCCCGACGCCGATCGCCAGCCGCGGCGGCTGGGCTACGAGGACATGGAGGCCCTTCCCCGCCATCTGCCGGGCCAGTTGGTGCACCCTCTCCGGGTGCGCAAGCGCGCGCCGGCGACGGCGGACTGAGTCCTCGCTGGACCGGCGCCTTCCTAGCGCGCCAGGGTGAGCGTTCGCTCGGCGCGCGCGCCGTGGTCGTCCTCGGCCCGCAGCGTCACGTCGAAGTGCTCGGTGCCATCGTCCACCGACCACACCAGGGCGCCCAGACCACCGTTCCAGGTCACGCCCGGCGGCGCTCCGATCGCGTCGATGCGGACGACATCGCCGTCGGGGTCGACGGAGCGGGCCGTCAGGACCGCGCGCTGGCTGCCGTCGTCGGCGCGCTCCACCCGGGGTTGCCGGCCGACTTCGAGCGTAGGGGGCCGGTTGTCGAGCGCGAAGGAGACCGCGGCGCTCTCCACGCGCGTCTCTCCGTCGTCCACCCGCACGCGGGCCGTCACCGTGCTCCCGCGCGCGAGTCCCGAGACGTCCACCTGCGCGCCCCGGGCGCCGGGCCACGGCTCGCCGTCGAGCAACCAAACGACCCGGTGGTCGAGCGGATCGTCGTCGGGGTCGCCGGCGTCGTAGCGCACGGTCAGTCGTTGTGGGCGGGACCGGTCGCGCTCGAGGCGGACGGCGCGGACGTGGGGCGGAGAGTTCGCGATCACGATCCTGGCGTCGGCCGTGACCAGCGTCTTCTCCGGGTTCGGGATCTCGACCCGCACCCGGACCTCGTCGCCGCGGCGGAACGAGCCGGCGGGCAGAGCAGCCCCGGTTCCGACGTCCTCTCCGTTGACGCTCCACACGAGGCGGGGAACGCCGGCGTCGCGAGCGTCCTTCGGCAGGTTCTGGACCACGCGACCGGTGGCCCGGAGCGCGTGGTGGGTCCGGGCGGGACGGGGCACGATCTCGAGTGCGGCCGACGACCCGGTGTTCGTACCGGCCCCGGTGCGGATGCCGGGCTCGGCGAGGAGGAACCCCGCGAGTGCGGCCAGGCCGAGGGCGGCGAGGCCGACGAGGATCCACCGGACCCGGCCGGAGGCTTTGGGAGTGTGCCGTTCCGTCATCACCACATCCTCTCGGGGAATCGGGCGCGCGAGCTAGTCGCCGTGGCCGGTCTCGTCCGGATCCTCGATCCGACCGGTCGGCAGGATCATGATGGAGTGGCTTCCCGCCCGATGCGAGACGTTGAGATCCGCGGGCTGGACCAGTCCCCACGGGAAGACCAGCGGGTTGCCCGAAGCCGTCACGCGAACGGAGCCCCCGTAGTCGCGTCGGCGGATCACACGCGTCGAATCGGCGGCGTCGACCACGCGGTAGCCGGACTCCTCGAAGCTGATGCGAACGGCGCGTCCGGTGGCCTTCGCTCGAGACATGGCCAGACGCAGATCGGACTGCAGGTGGCTCTCGACCTGATCGACGCGGGCACGATCCATGGTTCCGCGGAAACTCGGGACGGCGATCGCGAGGGCGATCCCGAGGATGCCGACGGCGACCATCATCTCGACCAGGGTGAATCCCGTCCGGTCCGCGAGATGCCTCTTCATGGTGTGCTCCCCGGTGTGGTGCGCCTGGTGGGGGCCGCGCGGGCGGTCCGCTCACCGGGGGTGCTGCACGGCGTGTGCCAGAGGAGGGCGGAGGGAAAGCCCGTGCCGGTTCACGGACGTCCGCGGAATCACGTGGCGCCGTCGACCGCCGACGGGAAGCCGTGGCGCGCGTCGCGTCGCACGTTGTCGCTCCACTGCCGCCCGAGGAGGTTCGGCGCCGACCACGGGACCGCGGGTTGCCATGCCGCCCGTTGCCGCTTGCGACGATCCCCGCCCCGGAACGATCTTGGCGCGGCACCCTCCCGCCCACCGAGAAGCATGTCCAGTCACCGCCTCCTCTACGTGCTCCTGTCGATCGTGCTCGTGCTCGGCTGCGGTCGCGAGCGCGACGACCCCCGCCAGCCGGAGCCCGACCCCGGAACCCGGGCCGAGGCCGAGACGGACGTCGTCGAGTCGCGACTGCAGATGGCCCGCGCGCTGCTCGAGGAGGGGCAGGTCGCTTCGGCCCTGGAACAGCTACGCCGGCTGGGAGAGGACCCCTCGCAGCGCGTCGGAGCCGGGCGGGTTCCGGCGTGGACCGACGACATCGTGGAGCGTCTGATCCGGCGCGGTGCGCTGGACGCGGCGGACTCGCTGCTGCGACGGATCGGGCCGCTCGAGGAACGTTCGGTGCGGCAGCAGATCCTGACCGCCAACATGCAGGTCCTCGCCGGAGAGGTCGACCAGGCGGTCGCCACCTACCGTTCGATCGACCCCGACGATCCCGAGAGTCAGGTGCAGGTGCTGCACGAACTGGCGACCCTCCACCTGCGTCGGGGCGATCCCGGCGCCGCGCTCGACCGCGGCCGGGAAGCATTGTCGCTGGCCCCCGAGCGCGGGCCGCTGCGGATTCTCGTGGCGCGGGCCCTCGTCGAACTCGACCGGCCCGATGCGGCCCTGGAGGAGCTGCGCGCCATGCCCCCCTCGGTCGCTCGCTGGGCCACCGAGGGCGAGATCCAGCTCGACGTGTACGATCGCCCGGACTCGGCGGTCACGCTGCTCACGCGGGCCGCTCGGGAGGTCCCGAACGATTCGGCCGTGGCGTTGCTGCTCGGACGATCGCTGCTCGCCGCCGGGGAGCCCGGTCCTGCGGCGTCGATCCTTCGTCCGCTGGCCGCGCGTCCGCGACCCTACGCCGGCAGCCGGTCGGTGCTCGCCGAAGCGTTCGATCGTCTGGGGCGGGTGGCCGCGGCCGACAGCCTGCGCGCTATCGTGCAGGAACGCGACCGCGCCGTTCAGCGAGAGCGTCTGCGTGCCGAGGGCCTGCGGCTGAGCATGGCCGGAGACCTCGTCGCTGCCCTGGAGACCTTCGACCGGGCCCTGGCGATCGCTCCCGGCGACGGCGAGCTGTACCACGACCGCGGGGTCGTGCTCGCGCGCATGCAGGAGTGGGAGCAGGCGCGGAAGGCCCTCGAGACCGCCGCGCGCCTGCGGCCGGACGACCCTTCGGTGCTCGTCAATCTGGCACGCCTGCACGACCGCACGGGCAATGCGGCGGCAAGCGACTCCGTGCTCGCCCGCGCCGAGGCCCTGCGACGCGAGTGAGTGCGCCCGCGTCGACCCGGCCCGATCCGGCCCGGGCCGATGGACAAGCACGGAGCTTGCCTGCAAACTCGATCGGACTCACCGCGGATTCCCCGACCCCAGTGGACGCCCATGCATCGATTCCTGGAGATCCTCCGTGAAGGACCCGTCCTGTTCGACGGGGCGATCGGTACGGAGTTCTATCGGCGAGGGGTCTACCTCACGAACAACTTCGAAGAGCTCAACCTCTCGCGGGCCCATCTCGTACGGAGCGTCCACGCCGAGTACGTGAAGTCCGGCGCGCAGATCATCACGACCAACAGCTATGGCGCGCATCCGGTGCGGCTGACCCGCGCGGGGTTGGCCGATCGGGCCGGGGAGATCGCGCTCCGAGCCGCCGAGATCGCCCGCGACGCGGCCGGCGAATCCGTCTGGGTGGCGGGTTCGGTCGGTCCGTCCGGTGCCGAGGGGGCGAGGATCCTCGGTCCCGGGGCATCCGAGGTGCGCGAGGGTTTCCGCATGGTCATGGACGCGCTGATCGCCGGGGGGGGCGACCTCCTGCTCCTCGAGACCTTCACCCACCTGGCGGAGATGCAACTCGCCCTGGGCGTGGCCAGGGAGGCACACCCCGACGTGCCGGTGATCGCCACCATGCGCTTCGAACCCAACGAGATGCTGCTCGACGGCAGCGAACCCGAGGCCGTGGCCGACGCGCTCCTGGAATGGGGAGCCGACGTGATCGGCGCGAATTGCGGCGAGGGTCCCGAGCTCGTCTTCCACGTCGCCCGGCGCATGCTCGGCGAGGGGCGACTGGTGATCGCCCAGCCGAACGCCGGTTCGCCGTCGAGCATCGACGGACGCAGCGTGTACGTGGGCAACCCCGAGTACTTCGGTGTCTACGGAAAGCGCATGCTGAAGAGCGGGATCCGCTCGGTGGGTGGCTGCTGTGGGACGACCCCCGCGCACATCCACAGCATGCGCGGGGCGGTGCGCATGATGGGCGGCGCCCACGCGGCCCGCCGCGTTCCCGCGGAGGTTCACGCCGAGGTCGTCGAGCCCGATGTCGATCGCGGTCATCGTCCGGGCCCCGGCGAGCGCAGCGAGTTCGCCCGCCGGATGGCCGCGGGTAAGTTCGTGGTGAGTGTGGAGGTGAATCCGCCCCTCGGGCTCGACCCCGGCCCGTGCATCGAGGCGGCGCGGGCGCTGAAGGCCGCCGGAGTCGACGTGATCAACACCGCCGACGGTCCGCGTGCCTCGGTGCGCATGAGCAATCTGTCGTCGGCGGTGCGGGTGCAGCAGGAGACCGGGATGGAGGTCCTGCTGCACATGTGCACGCGCGATCGCAATCTGCTCGCCCTGCAGGCCGACCTCCTGGGTGCGCACGTGCTCGGTATCCGAAATCTGGTGGTGATCACCGGCGACCCTCCCAAGATGGGCGACTATCCCGACGCGACCGCGGTCTACGACCTCGATTCGATCGACCTGCTGAAGTGGATCGACGGCTACAACCACGGGGTCGATCCCACCGGCCGCGCCATCGACGCGCCCACGCGTTTCCACGTGGCCACCGGGGCCGAGCCCGGCGCGCTGGACTACGACCGCGAACTGCGCCGCCTCGAGCGCAAGGTGGCCAACGGGGCGGACCTCGTGATGACCCAACCGGTCTACGACCCCCGCGTCATGGAGCGTTTCCTGGACGACGTGGCCCACCTCGAGGTGCCGGTCCTCATGGGGCTCCTGCCGCTGGCGAGCCACCGCAACGCCGAGTTCCTGCACGCCAACGTGCCGGGGATGAACATCCCCGACGACGTCCGGGCGCGCATGAAGTCCGCGGGCGGCGGCGACGGGGGGAGGGCCGAGGGCGTGCGGATCGCCCAGGACGCGTTGCTGGCGCTGCGCGACCGGGTGCAGGGCGCCTACATCATGCCGCCCTTCGGGCGCTACCAGATGGCGATCGACCTGCTGTCGTGCCTCGGTGAGGACTGGAAGGTCGTCCCCTCGACGGCCTGATCGCCCGGCTTCCGGCCACGCCCCGACGAACTCGGCAACGGCCCCGGTCGAAGATTCCGTTTGACGCTTCGTTCCGTAGCGCGGAATCTGGACGGTCGGTTCGGAGCGCCGTCGGCTGCGCCGGTGTGGCTCTCCTCGTAGCAGATCGCGTGGCGCACGTGCGCCCTGTCCACGGATGGTCTCCACATGCCCGATTCCACCGCCACCGCCATGCCCGATTTCGAGGACCCCGCGTCGATCCAGGCGTGGGTGGAAGGTCTGATCCCCCAGTTGGCCGACTTCGGCATCGACCTGATCGTCGCGATCGTGATCTTCGTCCTCGGTCGCATGGCCGTCGGCCTGGTCGCCGGTGCCGTCCGCAAGGCGATGGCGCGCGGCAAGGCCGACCCCACGCTCGTCGGCTTCGTCGGTAACATCGTCGCGGCCATCGGGATGGCCTTCGTCGTGATCGCGGCGATCGACCAACTCGGGGTGCGGACCGCCGGCCTGGTCGCCGTGCTCGGTGCTGCCGGCCTGGCCGTCGGCTTCGCCCTGCAGGGATCGTTGTCGAACTTCGCCAGCGGCGTGATGCTCCTGATCTTCCGCCCCATCAACGTGGGCGACTACGTCGAGGCCGGGGGGACCAGTGGATCGGTGAAGGACATCGGCATCTTCACCACCACGCTCCACACTCCCGACAACAAGAAGGTGATCGTGCCCAACGCCCAGGTCACCAGCGACACCATCACCAACTACAGTGCGAACGACACCCGCCGTGTCGATCTCGTCGCCGGCATCGGCTACAGCGACGACATCCCCAAGGCCAAGGCCGTGCTCGAGCGCATCGCCAAGGAGCACGAACTCACCCTGGACGACCCCGCGCCGATGATCGAACTGAGCAACCTCGGCGACTCGTCCGTGGACTTCGTCGTGCGTCCCTGGGTCAAGACCGCCGACTACTGGCGCGTGTACTTCGACCTCACCGAGCGCATCAAGATGGAGTTCGACAAGGAAGGAATCTCGATTCCCTTCCCGCAGCGCGACGTGCACCTGTTCCAGGAGAGTTCGAACTAGACGTCGCCGATGCGCCGCGCGTACGCCGCGGGTGCGCCGCGCGTGCGCCGCGCGTGCGCCGCCGATGTGTTGCCGGTGTATCGTCGGTGTGTCGTCGGTACGCCGCGGGTGCTGGCCGTTTTCGGCCTCCAATGGCTCGGGTCCGGTTGCCGACCCGCAGTCCCTGCAGTCGTTCGGTCCAGATCCTCGTGGCGTCCGGCCTCCGCCGTTCGGGCCGGTCGTCACGCGCCCCGGATTTCGTCGTCCGGACGGACCGAGGCCTCACCGGCGGGCCCCCGCGTGGGTTGCGGATGGCCCCTGGTCGCTCGCCGGTTCTCCGGGGTCGCTGACTCGTCGCTGTCCACATCAGCACCGATCGCAGTGCGACTTCTACTGCGGACGCGTCCCGAAGACCCGTTCGGCGGCCCGCCGGTTGTGCGCCGCGCAGAGGACACGGAGGTTCTCGGCTTCGTGCGAGCCACCGAGCGCGAAGGGTTCGACGTGGTCGATCTCCAGGTTGCGCGTGGCGTTGCAGC
>DATFKK010000193.1 GCA_035268685.1 Candidatus Krumholzibacteriia bacterium
TATCGACGGCGACGCGGGGTCGCGCCCGTGGGGCGGAGGATAGTCGTGATGGAGGCGGGTGACCAGGGGGCGGGCGCTTCCGCCGCGGAAGTGGGGATGTTCCGCGGGGGGAGCGGAATCGGCTCCTGCGACGCATTGGCCAACGGGCGAACGGCTGGTATCATCTCTGACTCCCGCCTCGGGCCAGCCTCTCGTAACGTTTGACGTTAATAACGCGTAGCGTTACCATCCTCGATGATCCGAAACCTGCGTGGCCGCTTGGCTCGTGAATGTCGAGATCGTCGACTACCATTGAGGTTTGCGAGATGGCAAGACGTTCGCCGGTCCACCCCGGCGAGATCCTGGTGGAGGAGTTCCTCGAGCCGCTCGGGCTGTCGCAGTACCGAGTGGCCAAGGACATCAGCGTGCCGCCGCGACGTATCAACGAAATCGTCCACGGCACACGGGCGATCACCGTCGACACCGCACTGCGGCTCGCTCGCTACTTCGGCACGTCCGACGTCTTCTGGATGAATCTCCAGATGCGTTACGATCTCGAGATCGAGAGGGATCGCCTGGGAAAGCGTCTCCAACGCGAGGTGGTCGTTCACCGGCAGTGACGCTTCCGCGGCGGAAGTGGGGATGTTCCGCGGGGGAAGCGACGGCGCACGCCGCCACCCCTCACTCCATCACCCCTCGCTCCCAACCTCCTCACGCCGCACGCGGCGGCCGTCCTCGCCGCGTTCGCGGCCGTCCCACACGGCAGGATGTTCCTCGCGGTACTGTTCGACCGGCATCGTGCCGGTGATCCACGAGGGATTCATGGGGTAGACCTCGGGCTTGAAGATCGTGGCGTAGAAGTGCCAGACGGCGATGGCGAGGGTGGCGAGCCAGGCCTCCCAGAAGTGGACGACCCAGGCGACCTCGATGGAGCCGCGGGGGAGCACGCCGATCAGCCAGTCGTCGAACCACAGCGCGAATCCGCTCAGGACCATCACGGCGGCGCCCCACACCAGGGCCCAGTACTCGGCCTTCTCCACGTACGTGAAGCGCCCGGCCTCGGGTTCGTCGCGCCGTAGGCGGAGGTTGTAGGCGATCTGCTGGAAGAAGAAGCGGAAGTCGCGCGGTCGCGGGGTGATGTCGACGAAGAAGCCGCGGCCGCGGCGCGAGGCCACCAGGAAGACCAAGTGCCAGACGATGGTCAGCACGAACAACACGGCGGCGATGCGGTGGATGATCCCGCGCATGGCGAAGCCGCCCTCCCAACCGAAGAGCAGGGTGGCGAACCAGGTCTGGTCGTAGACCAGCGCGAAGCCGGTGATCACCAGCACGGTGAAGCTGAGCGCCAGGGCGGCGTGCATCCAGACCTCGTCGGTGCGCATGCGGCGCACGCGCGGGCGGGTCTTCGCGTGGTCGATCAGGTGTCGGGCGAGGTCGATCAGCCAGTGCACGACCATCAGGCCGATGATGATCACGATCGCCGCGATGTAGACGTCCTCGATCGTCGTCGCGACCTGCGTGTGGTAGGGCGATTCGTCGTCCGCGGTGTGGATCGGGATGCCAGCCATCTCCGCCGAGATGCCTTCGTGGCACGCCCCGCAGGTGTCGACCAGGTTGTCCGGATGCACGCGCGAGCGTGGGTCGCCGGGAGGGAGGATTCCGTGCACGCCGTGGCACGACGCGCAGTTGGCGACCTCGGTGTCGCCGGCCTGTGCCTTCATTCCGTGGTAGCTGTCCTCGAACGAGGCGACCACCCCGGCCTCCACGCCGTACCGACTGTTCAACAGCACCGATTCGTGGCACGGGGCGCAGGTCTGTCCGGCCACGTGCGTGGGCGAGACCGGCGAGCCTGGTGCACCAGTGGGCACGATCTCGTGCTCGCCGTGGCAGGTGGTGCACGTCGGCGCGTCGGTTTCTCCGCGGGCGTTGAGCCGGCCGTGGATGCCGATCTCGTAGTGGTCCAGGACGTCGGCGTGGCACCGCCCGCACGTGTTCGCCACCTCGAAGAAGTGGATCGGCGAGTCGGCCGGCCCGCGACCCGGGATCGCGTGGACGTTGTCGGACATGGAGTGGCAGTCGACGCACGTGGCCGCCGGCACGCCGTCCGCCGACGTCTTCGGCCCGTGCACGCTGCGCGCGTAGGCGTCGAGCCGCGTCTTCACCAGGTGGTGGTCTTCGGCGAACGTCGCCGATCCGTGACAGGTGTTGCACGAAGCGGGCTGTCGCCGCGCGTGGACACGTGAGGTCGTATCGGTGACGGCCACGATCGTGTGACTTCCGTGACAGTCCGCGCAGTTCGGCGCCTCGGTCGCCGGCGTGGCCTCGAGTACCCCGTGCGAGGAGTAGGCGTCGGCGACGTCGGAGTGGCACTGGCGGCACGCCCGCCCCGGCGGCGGGCCCACCTCGTCGGCGTGCGGGACGACGTCCTTGCCCGCATGGCACGGAGTGCAGCCCATCCCGGCGTGGATCGATTCCTGGAGACGGTCGGCGTAGGCCGCACCCGTCTCGGGTTCGTGACACTCTGCGCAGTCCGGGGCCGCCTGTCCGGCCGTCGGTCCCATCAGGAGGAGGACGACGACGAGGACCGGCCAGTACGAACGGAAAGTCGACATGACGTCGCCGGGGTCGCGGGTCACCGGAGGCGGACCGCGTCAGTGTTCCCGAAGTGTGGTGCGAGCCGGGACCGGGGGATGTCCGTCGTCGACGTCGGGCGCTACCCCACCACGTACCGCGCCAGGACTTTCTGGACGGCCACGATCGCCCCGTCGTCCTTGAACTGCTTGACCAGCGGCTCGGTGCGGCTCGAGATGAAGATCTTCATCTCGGCGTCGCGGTCGAAGTGCCCCTTCGACTCGGTCATGAAGTGGCTGATCGAGCGATAGGGAATCGAGTGGTACTCCGATTTCTTGCCCGTCACGCCCTGCTTGTCGATCAGGATCAGGCGCTTGTCGGTGAAGACGATCAGATCGCGCAGCAGTTTGAAGGCGTGTTCGACCTGCTCGCCGTCGATCATGATCGCGTCGAGATCCTGCTCGACCTTCGAGACGTCGACTTCGCTGGCGTTGCCGCTGAGAGCGGAGAGGAGGCCCATGGCAGTGTGTCCTTCGGTTCGGGCCGTTTCGGGCGTGGTGGGCAGCGTGGCGAGCGCTGCGCCGGATGCGCGGGGATCCCCCGCGCATTGCGACTCGGAAGGAAAGTCGTAGCGAAGATCGTTCCGTTACGCGGAAACCGGTTACGGAAGTGTGACGGGATCGTCGTCGAGGACGACGGGTGCGAGACTTCGGCGCCTGGGACTTGATCGACGCACCGCGGTCGGGGATGCTCGGGCCGTTGCCCATGATCCGTGTTCGTTTCCTGGAAGCCGCGTTCGTTTCCCGGAAGTTGCGTTCATTCCCTGCAAGCCGCGTTCATTCCCCAGAAGCCGCGTTCATTCCCACCCCCTTACCGACGAGGTGACGCGATCCATGGCCCAGCCCCGCTTCCTGCTGCACGCGCGTGACTACCGCTACCCGGTGTTCGAGGTCGACGACCTGTACGTGATCGAGGCCGATGGCGACGAGACCCTCGTCCGCCTGCGCGCGAGGAAGCGACGGCGCGACGTGCGCTCGTTCGGCGAGGTGCTCGCGCGGCTCGAGCCGCACGGCTTCGTGGAGATCTACCGCGGCATCGCCGTGAACGCGGCGCACGTGCGGGAGCTGCGCCGCGACGCCGACGAAGCACGGTGGGAGGTGCGCATGCGGCCGCCGGTGAATCTGGTGCTGCCGGTGGCAGAGCGGCGGGTCGCGAGGGTGCGGAAGGTGTTGGCAGGGTGAAGTCGGCTCGGTAGGAAGATGATGGTTGGGGACGAGGTGGGGATGTTCCGCGGTGGAAGCGGGCGCGTCGAAGAGGACGCGCGTGTGGATGTTGGTGACCTGCGACTACGGCTGCGGCCACGACTGCGACAGCATGCGTCCCCTGGCCGCATCCCAGCTCGAGACCTGATCGGGATCCGCACGATACTCGGCGAGTCGCCGCTTCAGGTCGTTGCGCTGGGAGGGTGTCAGCCAGACGGCATCGGGGTCGGACGCGATCGAGTCCCACAGCTCCTGGAGCTTGCGGATTCTGGTCTCGAGATCGAGCGCCTCGAATTCGGACTGCCAGTTCCGACGTTCCATGGAGCGACGATACCGCTGTGTGAGATCCGGGGCAATGGGTCGAGGCCGGGTCGCCGAGAATCGTGCCGTTCGCGTGACAGGTGGAAGCGAGAATTCGGGTGGCGGCACCCGTGGGTGTCGAGCTTGGGGACGGCACGAGAAACTCCCGCCGCGGACTCGGGCGCGATGGTGACGTCATTGCGCCCGGTCGCGACGACATGCTGGTTTCCGGTTCGCATTGCATGGAGTCGAAAATGCTCTCCAGCCTCCCGGATCGAGTCCGGCGTGGAGCAAGGAACTGGCGCGTCGGATCGAGTCGATCGACCGAGGGGCCGAGCTCCTGGTCCCGTGGTCCGAGGCGAGGCGCCGGATCCTGGCGGAAGGGTAGCACGCCGATCGTCGTGTTCCGCCCGCGCACACCCTGTGGAAGTTCCACCCCGGAACCCCGCTGCCCATCGAAACAAGGTCGGGGCACCGCCACTGCGATGCCCCGAACCGGATCGTCGCCCTCACGAGCGACGAGCACTGTGAACCGGATCTACTCCAACAACGTCACCTTCTCCGTGACGACGCGGCTGTCGGTCTCGAGCCGCACGAAGTAGATCCCGCTCGCGACGTCGGTCGGCGCCCACGACAGCGCGCGCTCGGCGCCGGTTCCGATCCCGTCGAA
>DATFKK010000194.1 GCA_035268685.1 Candidatus Krumholzibacteriia bacterium
GCGGAACGCCGCGTGGTTGCGGCGCCCCTGTGCCCCGTGATCGGGTACGGCGAAGACGATCCGCCGGAAGCACGGAGTGGCCGCGCTCGTCCGTAGTGCTCGTGCAGCGGCTTCGGCCACCATCGCGGGATCGTTCCCGAACGCACCGCATCCCCAGGCGCCCAGCACGAGGGCGTCGTGGCCGGTGTGCGCGGCGACACGGAGCACTCGGTCCCACCGCCGTTCGAAGGTCGGAGCCAGCGCGCGGAGTCGTTCGGTGTCGTGCGAGGGGATGCCACCGCGGTTCGGCGCGGGTGCGGTGACGATTCCGACCTCGACCGGGCGTGCGAGCCATGGCTCGGAGGAGCCCAGCCGGAAGAAGGCCACGCGCGGCGAGTGGATCACGTGGTCGGTGTACAGCGTCGACGGGTGGGAACGGTTGGCGTCGTAGTAGTCGGGCTGGAGCAGCAGGGTGGGGAACAACGTACTGCAGCGGCAGAGTTCCTCTTCCTGGGCGCGCGAGCCACTCAGGAAGCCGCCACCGGGATTGCGGGCGGCGGCGAAGTTCAGGGCTGCGGTGTCGAAGTCGGGCGCGAGGCGGGCGCAGGCCTGCTGCGTGGTCTCGTCGGTCACCTCGACCGTCGGCGCCGGGTCGGTCACCGCGTGGCCGGTCGACCCCGGGTCGGTCGCCGCGGGGCCGGTCGATCCCGGGCCGGCCGCCGTCCGTCCCGCCGGCGCGTCCAGCGCCAGGAAGTCGATCTCGTCGGGGGTGAAGGTTCGCACCCCGGCCTCGCTCGCGCGGAGCGACGCCGTGAGATCCACCCACTGGCCGTCGGAGGTCTCGTAGCCGCCGGCCTCGATCACTTCGAGCACCTCGCGTGCGGTGGGGTGGACGTTCTTCATGCCCATGCGTCACCCACCGGCTCGGAACTGCGCCTTCACCGCACCCCACGACTCGCCCTCCTGCTCCACCGGTCCGCACTGCGACGGCTCCAACGCATCGGGGACGATCGTGCAGCCCTCCACGTTGCCGAGGCCGCAATCGATCGTCCCGGTGATCGAGACCACGGTCGGGGTGTCGATCAAGTCGTCATCGGGATCGAGGGCGATCGGCAGCATCTCCCAGCAACTGTCGGGGCAGGGTTCGAACACGGCCGGCAGCACGGCGGAGGTGATCGTGCCGATCCCGAGCACGGGGTCGCCGCAGGTGGCGTAGTCGATCGGCGAGACGAGGTCGAAGGACGAGGCCCAGGTCGGCAGGTCGTCGCCGTCGGCGTCGAGGCCGATCGCGCGGTAGCGGTGGGCGGCACCGGAAGCGGCCGCGGCGTCTTCGAAGGTCACGGAGTGCACGCCGGTCATGAGGACGTCGAACTCGACGCGTCCGATCGGCACGGGGGCGCCGCAGTCACCGAGGGTGCCGCGTTCGAGGCGGACGCCACCGACGGCGTCGTCGAAGTCGTCGGCGATGGTCAGGGTGACCACGATCGCGGTCGGTGCGCCGACCGCGCACCAGACCTCGACCTCGAGGGTGTTGGAGGTCGGGGGTTCGACCACGACCTGGGCGCCGGCGGGTGCGGTCCAGCCGATCACGAAGAGAACGGTGATCGTCACGAGGGACTTCATGGGGATCTCCCGCGAAGGGGGCGCGAGATGTTCGCCGCGAGAGTGTAGCACGGTCGATGCGGCGCGGCGGCATCGCGACCAACAGAACGGCGGCCCCGGAGTCGTTCCCCGGAGCCGCCGTCGAGATCCCTCGCTCGGGTGCCCCTGTCAGGAGCCCGCGCCGAGTGCCACGAAGGTCCGGGTCGTGGCGGCGGGCAGGTTCCACAGCAGGTCCTCGCGGCCGTCGCCGTCGAAGTCGCCCACCCGCATCTGGTACTGCTCCCACGACACCGCCTCGGGGTGTTCCATGGGCACCGTCGTGAACAGGAAGTTCGAGGTCTCCGTCGCCAGGCCGACGTTCAGGGCCAGCCGGGTGCCGTCGCGTTCGATCAGGACGAGATCCTGGCGGCCGTCGCCGTCGACGTCGGCCAGACGCGCCTCGAGGGGGCGTGTCCCCTCGACGTTCTCGACGTAGGCGAGGGGGCCCCTCCGCCACCCGGTGCCCGAACCGTAGCTCATATGCACCGGGATGCGCGCGGGGTTCAGGTTCGGCCACACCAGGTCGTCGCCCGGGCCACCGCCCACGTTGCCGATCAGCGCCGAGTAGGTCTGCCATCCGTCGTTGCTGCGCTCCACGTAGGGCTGCTCGGTGAAGCGACCGTCGGTGTTGCCCAGACCGTAGTGGATGCCGTTGCGCGTGGACTCGGTGATGTTGAACACGATGTCGCTGCGGCCGTCCGCGTTCACGTCGCCCACGAGGACTTCGTAGCCGTTCCACGTCGACCCGCGGTCCTGGAAGTCGAGGAACTCGAACTGACCGGATTCCTGCCCGCGGAACACGTAGGTGCGGTTCGGGCCGACCAGCGTGTTGAAGATCAGGTCGTCGATCCCGTCGCCGCCGACGTCACCCACGAAGACCCGGTAGGAACCCCATCCGTTCGCGGGGTGCTCCTGGCGCGCGCCGAAGGTGAAGTCACCACCGTCCTCGGACAGTCCGACGTAGGTCAGGTTCTGCGCCTCGGTCGAGTTCCACGCGATGTCGTCGAGTCCGTCGCCGTCGAAGTCGCCGACGAAGGGCTCGAAGGTCGACCACCCCTCGCTCGGAGTCTCCGGGTGCGTGACCGGCATGCGCTCGGAGAACGTCCCGTCGCCGTTGGCGATCGCCACGACCGTCTCGTTCAGCGACGCGCCGGTGTGGCAGAAGGCGATGTCGTCGACCCCGTCGCCGTCGAAGTCTCCGACCACGGTACGGGCCGGCGTGGTGATCGACTGCGTCGCGATCTCCTCGTCCTGGAACACGAAGGGTTCGCCCGACGCGCCGACCGGCGTGCACTCGCGGATCGTGTACTCGGTGGCCTCGGTGACCTTCGCGATCCGACCGTCGAGCGTGCGGAAGATGAAGCTCAGCGGGACGGCCGTCGAGAGTTGGGCGCTGCGCGTGAAGTAGGCGCCCAGATCGTTCTCACGGATCATGTCCTGCGTGGCCTCGGCGGGCCCGCCCACCGACACGATCGAGACCTTCGCGGTCTCGAGGATCGTCTGCTCCTTGGCTTCGATCGATCCGGACGCGCCGCCCCCGATCGAGTTGTACGACGCGCGGATCGCGCTCCGGATGTCCTCCTCGCTGGCCGTCGACGTCACCGACATCATCATCAAGCGACCGTAGACGACCTCGGCGAGGTACACGGGCACGTTGTTCGCGTTCATCAGGCCCTGGTCGGCGTAGAACTGCAGCCGGTCCTCGGTGAAGGCGTCGTCGAACCAACCCGCGGGTGACGAGGGCGGCGGGACCGACACGGTGTACATCTTCTGCACGAACTTCGCGGTGACCGTCGTCTCCGACACACGCCGCGAGAGATCGCCCTCGGCCCGCGCCTCGAATCCCAGGTAGCGGCCCGACGCGCCCACGCTCAGCGCCCAGGCGCGCTCGGAGTGGTAGGTCTCCTGGGTGAAGGAGATCGAACTCGGGGTGTCGAGCGTGTCGCGCGTGGCGTTGCCGATCATGCCGCGCACGGCCTGCGTCACCGACGCGAGCGAAGGCGACTCCACGCGACGTGCCGAGTCCTCGCTCGGCAGTTCCTTGATCACGACGTCGATCGGGGCCCGTTCGTCGATCGTCAACGGCGCGAAGGCACCCAGCCCCGAGTCGTCGTCGTAGCTGTTGCCCTGGATGAAGGCGCCCGGCCAGAGGATCGACTCGTCCGGCGAGAGCATGACGATCTCGTCGGGATTCGTCGTGATGCGGTACGGGGTCTCGCGGCAGACGTAGCGGACGTTCTCCGGAGGGGCGACGGTCCCGTCCTCCTGGATCTCCTCGACCTCGACCTCGGTCGAGCCGAGCTCGACCGTCTCGCCGTCCGCGGTCGGCAGCTCGTCGGGACCGTTGTTCGCGTAGTCGTCCCAGGCGGGCATGCGGCCGAAGAATTCGTTCGTCTCGCCGACCGGCTGGCCGCCGCCACCAGGGCCGGACGGATCGTCCTCGGAACAGCCGGCGATCGCGAGCAGGGCCGCCAGGCCGAGGACGAGGGTCGTACGTGGGGATCTCATGGTTGTTTCCTCGAAACGGGGGAGCGGGGGCGCTCCCGGACGAGCGCCTTCGATCACAGATGCGCAAACCATCGCGTCTTCGCGCAATGAGGCGGATCGTCGCGCGAACCCTGGCCGTCCGGAGTTCCCACCCGGCCCGCGACCTCGCGGGCGCGGCCGGTTCACTGTCGCCGGCTCCTCGGCGGTCGACGAGCGGGCCCACGAGCCCGGCGAGCTCGTCGGGCGCATCTACGGTCCGCCGCAGACCAGCCAGCGCGTCCGCGCAGGGTCCGCAGTTCGAGCGTACGCGGGCTCGTGCTCGGCCCGGTAGGTGACCGGGACGGAGTCCATGAGCGCGAGCACCTCGGCGGCCTTGCCGACGTCGAGCAGGCACTCGGCGAGTCGGAACTGTGCGTCGGCGAGGAGCTGGTGCTCCTCGTCCAGAACCGTGCGCCGGATGCGCAGGGGCCCGCGCGACCGACGCCTCGAAACGTTCCCGCGCCCGGCGCAGCGGGGGCCGACCGCGAATGGCTCGCGTCCGGCCTGCAGGGCGCGGGTGACCGAATCGACGGCCTCGCCGAAGGGATGCCGCCCCGCGAGCACCTCCCACAGGATCACCCTGAGCGCGTAGACGTCGGTGCGCACGTCTACCGCACCGGCGTCGCCGCGCAGCTGTTCGGGACTCATGTAGACGGGAGGCCGAGGCGCCGACCCTCGACCATCATCGTCGCGTCGATGATGGCGGTGTCGTCGTCGAGCAGCAGCAGCTCGAGTTCGCGCCCCTCGTCGGTGATCAGTTCCTCCACCAGCGTCACGCGCTGCTGGTTCCCGCTGCGCTTCTCGGCGCGATGCGCACGGGCGTGGGCGACTGGGATCTTCAGCACGCAGCGCGACGCGATGCCCAGAGAGTGGGCGCGGTCGGTTGCGCGAGCCCACCCGCGTCGACGAGCCGGATGTAGGTTCCGTGGACCAGGGCAGTGGGTTGCAGGGTGTGATCGGCCCGCTCCTGCGACACGGTCGAGCGTGAAGTCCGGTGCAGCGCGTCGGAGACGAGTGCGAAGATCTCTTCGCTGGGCTGGACGCGAGGCGCCGCGTCGTCCTCGAGCTGGCGGAAGAGCCGGGTCACCCGGGCGCGGGTGTCGCCGTTCCGGATTCTATCGCAGCAGATCCGGCGCGAGAGGATGAACGGGATCCACTCCGAGGGCGGTCGGGCTGCGAAAGGCGAGGCACGAACGGCCCTGTCGTGCAGAATCCACGGACGTGCCGCGCGGCAGTTCGGCCCGGGGAACGGAGATGGCTGGTCATCCTGAGGACGACATGGAATACGGCATCCGACGCTTCTACGGAGAACGCATCCGTCCGCTTCTCCCGTCGGCTGGCCGGCGGTGGGCGAAGTACGCCTACAGCATGTGGGGGTACCGGCAGTTGTTCACGATCCGGTCCCTGTCCTGCAGCGAGAGGTGCACCTGTTCCAGCGTTTCGTGGAGGTCGACTTCCACGTACCCCACGGTCACTGGCCGTGCGAGATGGCGGAGATCGCGAAGTTCCTCCTGGACTCTCCGCGCAGACCGGAAGCGGTGATGATCGAGGCCGGGTGCTGGCAGGGAGGGAGCACGGCCAAGTTCAGCATCCTGTGCGAGATGTGCGGATACGTCCTGCACGTCTACGATTCGTTCCAGGGGGTGGAGGCGACCGACCAGGAGGGCTACGACTACACTGGCGAGTATTCCGCCGAGCAAGCGCTGGTGCGGAACCACGTGCGCCGGTACGGCGTCATCGACGTGTGCCGCTTCCATTCCGGGTGGCTCCAGGACACCATCGCGAAGGTCCCCGTCGCCGAGCCCGTCATGGCCGCCTACATCGACTGCGACCTGGCCAAGGGGACGGTCGAGGTCTTGCGAGGAACGCGGCAGGGACTGTGCGACGAGGACCTGGTCTTCACCCAGGACTTCCACATTCCTCCCGTGCGCAAGACGCTGGAGGCGGTCGACACCTGGACTGCCCTGGGGGTCCGAATGCCCCGGATCGAGCGGCACTGCCACAACCTGGCCTCGCTCCACTTCGAGCGTTCCGGATCGGACGCCTGACCGCCTCCGTTCCCCGGAAGCCCGCGTTCATTCCCCAGGAGCCGCGCGTTCCTACCCACCTCACGAATCTCCCCTCCCCCGTGCCTTGACCGCGCGCGGCGGCCGACTAGCCTACCTTCGTCCCTGCGCACCGCGCTGCCCCCGACCTGGAGATCACCGTGAACGTTCTGGTTCTGAACTGCGGATCGTCGTCGTTGAAGTTCCAGCTGATCGAGACCGATTCCGACCGGATCGACTCCGACCAGGACCGCAAGCTGGCTCGCGGCATCGTCGAGCGGATCGGCAGCCAGGCGGTGGTCACGTGGCAGGCCGAGGGTGGCCGCAAGGACCGCCATGCCGAGCCGGTGCGCGACCACCGCGCGGCGATCGATCTCGTGTTGCGCTGGATCGTCGGCGAGGAGAGCGGGATCGAGTCGATCCACAGCATGAAGGACATCCACGCCGTGGGTCACCGGGTGGTGCACGGCGGCGAGCGCTTCCAGCGCTCGGTGCGGGTCGACGACGAGGTCATGGAGGGAATCCAGGACTGCTTCGAGCTCGCTCCTCTGCACAACCCGGCCAATCTCCTGGGCATCCGCAGCGCGCAGGAACTGCTGGGCAAGGGCGTGCCGCAGGTGGCGGTCTTCGACACCGCCTTCCATTCGACCATGCCCGAGGCGAGCTACCTCTACGCCATTCCGTACCAGTACTACCGGCGCTACAAGATCCGCCGCTACGGCTTCCACGGCACCTCGCACCGCTACGTGTGCTACCGCTACCGGCGCATGCACGACCTCGAGCGCGAGCAGGTGAACCTGATCACCCTGCACCTGGGCAACGGGGCGAGCGCGTGCGCGATCCGCGATGGCAGCTCGGTCGACACGTCCATGGGCTTCACGCCGCTCGACGGGCTGGTCATGGGCACGCGCGCCGGCGACATCGATCCGCAGATCATCGAGTTCCTCATGCACAAGGAAGGAATCGACATCGGCGAGATCGACACGCTGCTGAACAAGCGCTCCGGTCTGCTGGGCCTCAGTGGCCTGACCAGCGACATGCGCGAATTGCTCGAGGAGGAGACCGAGAACGGCGACCGCCGCGCGCGGTTGGCCATCGACATCTTCTGCCAGCGCGTGAAGGCCTACATCGGGGCCTACTGGGCCAAGCACGGGCCTTTCGAGGGCATGGTCATGACCGGCGGGATCGGCGAGAACGCCGCGCCGGTGCGTGCCCGGATCCTTCGCGGACTCGAGCACATGGGCGTGAAGCTCGATGCCGCGGCGAACGACGGTCTCGCCGGCGGTACGGAAGGGCGGATCTCGCAGGAGGGCTCGGCCCTTCCCACCTACGTGATCCCGACCGACGAGGAACTGTTGATCGCCCGCGACACCTACCGCGTGGTCGAGGACCGGCCCCGGCGGTGGTGACCGAGGGGTGACCCTCCGGGTTCGCTAGCGTCGGCCGCCGAACAGCCCCAGGCGGAAGGCCCAGTACAGCAGCGTGAGGATCGAGGTCACGGCGGCGGCCACGTAGGTCAGCGCCGCGGCGTCGAGGACCTTCTTCGCGCCACCCAGCTCGTCCCGGGTCATGTACCCGCCGCGCTGCAGTGTGGCCATGGCCCGGCGGCTGGCGTCGAACTCCACGGGCAGCGTGATCAGGGTGAAGACCGTGGTCGCTCCGAAGAGGGTGACGCCGACGATGGCCGCGGTGTGCCCCAGCGCCGTCGCGGTGCCGCCCAGGAAGAAGGCGGCGATGATCACGAACATCGAGAGTCCGCTGCTGAAGTTGGCCACCGGCACCCACGCCGAGCGGAACTTCAACGGCGCGTAGGCCCGCGCATGCTGGATCGCATGGCCGACCTCGTGGGCCGCCACGCCGGCAGCGGCCATGGAGCGACTGCCGTACACGCCCTCGCTCAAACGGAGCGTCTTCGTGCGCGGATCGTAGTGGTCGCTGAGCTTGCCCGCGACCGGCTCCACCCGCACGTCGGAGATCCCGTGGTCCCGTAGGATCGCCTCGGCGATCTGGGCTCCGGTGAGACCCCGCCGGGTGGTGGTCTGGCTGTACTTCTGGAACGCGCCCTTGGTCCTGGCACTCGCCCAGAACGACAGACCCATCCCCACCCCGATGATCAGCAGGTAGAAGGGATCGAAGATCATCTCGTGGACTGTTCCTTTCTCGGGCCCGAAACAGAGGACGACGCAGGCGCAGGCTGCATCTCGAGGAACGCGGGTGGGGTGTCGGGGGTTCCCTGCGGGTACACGAAACCCCGGAGCGCTCGGACCGCACTCCGGGGCCGGGGGAAGTGAAGCACGAGCCACGCGTGCCCGTCGCCTCGGCGGCGGGGGCCGGGATCGTGGCTCGCGGCCCGTACGGGCGCAGCGAGGACTGGCGAAACCACGACGAAAATGCGTGGTTCGACAAAGACGCTACGTGTCCTGTACAACTCCTGCATATGGTCATTCTGCACCACTCCGCCCGCTGACCGGGCGGCCTGCCTGCCTCCGAATCCACGGGACTCCCGATGTCCGCAGACACCCCGAATTCGCAACCATCCGGTCCTGACCCGGACAAGTTCCGTACCCTGCGCTCCAAGCTCGAGGTCTTCCACGACTGGCCGCACCCCTATCTGTTCAAGTTCATCGTGCCGCGCGCGCGGCAGGAGGAGCTCGAGGCGGTGTTCGAGGGCTGGGAGTACCGCACGCGCGCGTCGCGCAACGGCTCGTGGATCAGCCTGACCTGCGAGCGGGTCATGGAGTCGGCCGACGCCGTGATCGACGTCTACGAGCGCGTCGACGGCATCGAGGGCGCCTTCGCACTCTGACCCCCCGCCGAGCGCCGGGCCTCGTGGTCACCGACGCGGTGTCGGAGGGGCAGCCGATGGGTCGCTCGCCGTCCTGCAGATCGTCCGTGCGGTCAGCGACCCAGTCCGCGATCGCGGCGTGATCCGGCCGCTCCGGCGGCGAACGCGCATCCGAGCAGGAAGTACAACGTGAGTTCGACCTCGTCGTCGGTCTGGTAGACCTGGAACAGTCCGCCCAGGAGCAAAGCCAGATGGGCGGCGAAGCCGCCGAGAGCGATCCACGACCATGGTCCGGCGCGGCGAACGGCGCCCGCGGCGCCGATGGCGACGGCCACGGCGAAGGACAGGAAGACCGCCGCGCCCGGCCAGCCGCTGTTCACGGCGACCATCAGCACGTCGTTGTGGGCGTGGGCCCGGGACTCGTACAGGCCCGTCACTTCGTACTCGTCGAGCACGTGCTCGAAGTTGCCGAAACCGTAACCGGTCCACGGACGCTCCTCGAGGGCGTCCAACGAGGTCTGCCACAGGTTCGGTCGGGTCTGCTCGGCCTCGAAGTCGAAAGCCCGGACGAAGCGGTCACGGATGGTCGGCGTGGCCACCGCGCCGAGCGCGGCGAGCAGGAGGATCCCCACGGCGATCCGCCGCCGTGTCGGCGGCAGGTACAGGGCGATCACCGCCGCGCCGAGTGCGGCGCCCAGCTGCGCACTGCGCGCGTGGCTCAACAACAGCCCGATGCTCACCAGCGCGCCGGCCACGACCACGAACAGACGGTGACGCCACAGAGCTCCGCCGGGCGAGGAGTTCGTGGCGAAGGCCACGCCCAGCAACCACAGGCAGACCACGTGGCCACCGTAGGTGAGCTTGTGACCGTAGAAACCGACCGCGTTCCAGCGGTTGCCGATGCCCGCGATCCAGTCGTCGGTGAACCACTGGTCGCCGGTGTAGTACTGGTAGATCCCGTAGATCCCGATCAGTGCGCCCACGCCCAGGTACACGACCAGTGCGCGCGCGAGGTGGCGCGGTACGGTCATCCCCAGGGCGGCGACGGCGGGCAGGAGCAACTTGATCCACAGCTCTTCGCCGACCTTGTCGAAGCGCGCCGGGTAGGGATCGGCCAGCGCGGTCGTCAGCAGCGACCACGCGATCCACAGCCCGAAGGTGATCCACACCGCCCGTGGAACGGCGGCTCGTGCCTCGGAGCTCACGATCAGTCGGAGTGTCCCGAGCACGATGAACGATCCCGCCACGAGCGAACCCACGCTGATCGACAGCGGCGAGCCCACCACGAACAGGTAGAGCAGCGCGATCGAGAACCGGTCGATGATTCGCACGCAGCCAGCTCCCGGGTCAGCGGAACGCGCTCACGTCGCCCAGGCCCTCGCGCACGACCATCGCCTCGTCGCCGGTGAGGTCGATCACCGAGGTCGGATCGAGGCTCGCGATGCCGCCGTCGATCACGATCTCGATCTCGTGGTCGAGTCGGTCGCGGATCTCGCGCGGATCGTTGAGGGCGAACTCGTCGCCGGGCAGGCGCAGGGTCGTGGTCAACAGTGGTTCGCCGTGGGCCTCGAGCAGCGCCTGGGCGATGGCGTGGTCGGGCACGCGCAGGCCGATGGTCTTCTTCTTCGGGTGCTGCAGGCGCCGCGGCACCTCGCGTGAGGCACGTACCAGGAAGGTGTAGGGTCCCGGCGTGTGCGCCTTGATCAGGCGGTAGCCGGGCGTGGTGTAGCGGGCGAACTGACCCGTCTGGGACAGATCGCGGCACATGAGCGTGAAGTCGTGCCGGTTGTCGATGCGCCGGATCCGGCAGATCCGGTCCAGGGCGGCCTTCTCGCCGATCGCCGCACCGAGGGCGTAGGTGGTGTCGGTGGGGTAGGCGATCACACCGCCGGCCCGCAGCACGCGGACGGCCTGATCGATCAGCCGCGTCTGCGGCGTCACCGGATGGACTTCGAGCAGCGTGGCCACGATCAGTTTCCGGTGTCCGGGGTCTTCCACCACCGGTGGACGTCTTCGTAGGGCGACAGGAAGTTCGGCGTGGCGTTGCGCACCTCGATGCGCAGGCCCACCGGCGGATCCTTGGCGTAGAGCATGGTCATGGGCTGGTCGCGGTACAACAGTTCCTGCACCTGCTTCCACAGCACCGCGGCCTCGTCGCGGTCGACGGTCCCGCGCGCTCGCTCGATCAGCGCGTCGACGGCCGGGTTGGCGTAGCCGCCCCAGTTGAAGCCGCCGTCGCTGGCGAAGCTCGCCGACAGATCGGGTGAGATCGGCGCGGCCACTTGCCCCATGTACACGTCGAAGTCGCCCGACGAGACCTGCGACAGCACCGTCGACAGCTCGAGCATCCGCGTGTTCACGTCGATGCCGACCTCGCGCAGGTTGTTGCGCAGGATCAGCGCGCCGTTCTCGCGAACCGGGTCTCCCGTCCGCGTCTTCACCGTGAAGCGCAGCGGCACTCCGTCGCGCTCGACGATATCGTCTCCGTCGGTGTCGACGAAGCCGGCCTCGGCCAGCAGCCGTCGCGAGACCTCGAGGTTCCGCGTGTGCGGCTCGAGTTCGTCGTTGTAGGCCCACGCCACGATCGGCGTCATCGGGTTGGCGATGGTCCGTCCGTAGCCGAAGAGCAGGCCCTCGACGAAGGCTCGCCGGTCGATCGCGTAGCTGATCGCGTTGCGGACGCGGGCGTCGGTCAGCAGCTCGTTGTCGAGGTTGTAGACCAAATAGCCCAGGAAGCGCGGTCCCACGAGTTTCAACTGGACCTCGGGATCGTCGCGGAGACGTTCGAGGTCCTTGTTCGGGACCGACTCGATCATGTCGACCTCGCCGATCTCCAGTTGCAGGCGCCGGGTCGCTTCTTCGGGGACCACGCGGAACACGATCTCGTCGAGGTAGGCGGGCTCGTCCCAGTAGTGGGGGTTGCGCTCGAGTACGAGGCGGTCGTTCGCCTCCCAGCGGGCCAGACGGTAGGGCCCGTTCGTGATCGGCATCCGGTTGAGATCCCAGCTCTGGACCTCGGTCGGGGTTCGACCCTCGATCGCGTGGGCGGGCATCAACGGGAAGGCCGAGCGCAGCAGCGATTCCTGCGTCCGCCGGTGGAAGGTGAAGACCACCGTCGTGTCGTTCGGAGCGGCCACGCCGGCGATGTCGTCGAAATTCGACCGCCGCGGAGTCGGAACGTCGGGATTGGTGAACAGCTCGTAGGTCACGAGCACGTCGCGGCTCGCGAAGGGTTCGCCGTCGCTCCACCGGACGTCGTCGCGCAGATGGTAGGTGAGTGTCAGACCGTCCTCGGAGAAGAACCATCGCTTGGCCAACGACGGTTCGAAGTCCAGGTCGGTGTTCATCTTGATCAGCCCGTCGTTGAGGATGCCGTAGATGCTTCCGGCCAGCGCCGTGGTGCGGATCACCGGGTTCAGGGTGCCCGGATCGCTGTCGACGGCGACGGTCAGGGTCCCGCCCCGGACCACGGGTCCGGAATCCGGGTCGCCCTCGGTCACCTCGCCGCCGCCACAGCCGGTCAGGCCCGTGGTCGTGGCGGCGAAGAGCAGGGGAAGGAGCGTTCGGGCCAGGCGCATGCGCGAGTCCTTTCGGAGCGGAAGCGGGGTCAGGCGGAAGGGGGCACGACGTCGGCCCAGTCACGGGGCACGAGGAACTCGTGCAGCAGCCTGTGCTCGTCGGTGCCGGGTTCGATCTCGTGGTCGGTCTCCCAGCGGACGAGCGGCGGCAACGAGGCGAGGATCGATTCGGTGCGGGCGCCTGCCTCGAGCCCGAATCGCGTGCCGCGGTCGTACAGCAGATTGAACTCGACGTAGCGTCCGCGTCGCAGGAGCTGCCACTGCCGTTCCCGGTCTCCGTACGGCGTGTTCCGGCGACGCTCGAGGACGGGAACGTAGGCGTCGAGACAGGCCTCGGCCAGGCTGCGGTGCAGGGCGAAGCATCGGTCGAATCCGCCATCGCACACGTCGTCGTAGAACACGCCTCCGATTCCACGAGCTTCGCCTCGGTGCGGTAGACGGAAGTACTCGTCGCACCGTGTCTTGAAGCGCGGGTAGACTTCCGTTCCGAAGGGCTCGCACGCGGCGCGGGCCGTCCGGTGCCAGTGGACACAGTCCTCGACGAAGCCGTAGTAGGGCGTGAGGTCGAAGCCTCCGCCGAACCACCATACTGGATCCTCGGCGGCGTGCTCGGCGACGAAGAAGCGGAAGTTGGCGTGGGAGGTCGGTGCGTAGGGATTGCGCGGATGGACGATCAACGACACCGAGGCCGCCTGGTAGGCGCGCCCGGCCAGTTCCGGCCGGCGCTCGGTCGCCGCCGCGGGCATGGCCCGTCCGACCGAGTGGGAGAACTGAACGGCGGCCTTCTCGATCACCGCACCGTCCTGCAGGGCGCGCGGGCGGTGCAGGCCGCCGCTGGGCGCCTCGAAACGCTTCTCCGCGAAGCACGCGCGGCCGTCGACCCCTTCGAGGCCGGCGCAGATCGTGTCCTGCAGGGCCATCAGGTGATCGCGCACGGCGACGACGTCCGGCGTCCCGGGGCCGGTGGTCGGCGATGTCGAGGAATCCATGCACTGCTCCCGGCGGCGGGCTCGGCCGCGGTGTGTATCTTCGGGCACCGTCGGGGTCGCCGCGGTCGATGATCGCCGACCAGTGTAGACGTCCCTCGCCCCCGCGCAAAGCCCGCGCCGTGCCACGCGTCTTCTCGAGCGACCGCTTCGAGCTCCCGCTGCCGCCGGGCCATCGGTTTCCCGCGCGCAAGTACGGCATGTTGCGCGAGCGTGTGCAGGCCGACGGCACGGCGGTCGACCTGGAACCACCGTCGGCGAGCCGCGCGCAGCTCGGCCGTGTGCACACCGAAGGCTATCTCGAACGGGTCTTCACCGGAGCCCTCGAGAAGAACGAGGCGCGACGGATCGGTCTGCCCTGGTCGCCGGCCATGCTCGAGCGCTCGCGGCGCTCCACCGGAGCCACCGTGGCCTCCTGCGAGCGCGCCCTGATCGACGGGGCGTCGCTCTACCTGGCCGGTGGCACCCACCACGCCTTCGCCGATCGGGGCGAGGGCTTCTGCGTGTTCAACGACGTCGCGGTGGCCGCCCGCGAACTGCTCGCCGCCGGTCGCGTCGGGCGCGTTTGCGTGGTCGACCTCGACGTGCACCAGGGCAACGGCACGGCCGTGATCTTCGCCGACGACCCGCGGGTCTTCACCTTCTCGCTGCACGGAGCCGGGAACTACCCCTTCCACAAGACCCGCAGCGACGTCGACGTGGCTCTTCCCGACCGCACCGGGGATCTGGCGTACCTGCAGGCCCTCGACGCCCACCTCGACGCGGTGCTCGACCGCGCCGAGCCCGACCTGGTCGTCTACATCGCCGGGGCGGACGTGTACGCCGGCGACCGCCTCGGCCGGCTGTCGCTGACTCCGGACGGGATCGCGGCGCGCGACCGCCGGGTGTTCGCGGCCCTCGGCCGCCGTGCACTGCCCTGGGCCATGGTCATGGGCGGCGGATACGCTCAGCCGATCGAGGAGACCGTGTCGATCCAGCACCGGACGGTGCGGATCGCCCTCGAGTCGGTGGCGAACGGCAACCACGGGGCCGGTCCGCCGGTGTCCTGATCGGTGATCCGGTTGGCCGAACCCTTGCAAACGACCTCCCGAAGAAGGTGGCGCCGTTCCGCGGAATCATGCGGAACCACGCGGAACCGCGCGCCCCGATCGCACACGTCCCGGGAGGACAACCGTGGTACGCACACGCCTGGCGCCCTTCGTCTTCGCGCTCGCCCTGGTGGGTCTCGCCGCCTGTGACAACGATCCCGAGCGCATCTCGGACCTCGGCCCGATCACGCCGCCGGACCCGATTCCGGCCACGAACTACATCGACGCCGTCGCGCGCGACGGCGGATCCGGTGCGTACGTGAACGAGGAGATGCCGACCGGCGACGCCACCGCGCCCGAAGTCGACGGGTCGCTGTGGTTCGTCCGCGGCGGATCGATGGTGTTGACCGTCACCGTCGAGGACACGGCCACCGAGCTGTACGTGAGTGCAACCCGTGCCGACCTCGGCTACTACCGCGTGCCGCTCGACGGCTCGGCGGTGGTGATCGACGAGGAACGTACGCGCGCGTCGGCACGGATCGAAAAACTCGCCGCCGCCGGAGTCGAACCGGCCGCGGCCCGCGAATCCACGGCCTTCCGTGCGCCGCGGACGGTGACACTGACGCTGACTCCGGCGGAGACCGCCTCGTCGTTCACGGTGACGGTCTCGGCCGGCGACGGTACATCGGTCACGTCGGCGTCGACGCACGGGGTCCAGGTGAACACCACGGCCAGTTCGTCGGCCGAACTGCAGGTCAGTCTGAACTGGATCGACGGCATCGACTACGACCTGCACCTGGTCACGCCGAGCGGTGATCGAATCTACTACGCGCAGAAGAACGGTCCCAATGGTGGCGAGCTCGATCTCGACTCGAACCCCGGCTGCAATCTCGACTGGGTGAACAACGAGAACATCACCTGGGGCAGCACCACGCCGGCGCCGGGCGAGTACGTGGTCGAGCTCGACGTCTTCAGCGCGTGCAGCGAACCGGGACCCTTCCCTTACCTGATCACGGTCACCGTCGGGGGCGAAGCGACGGTCTTCGAGGGCGAGATGGCGCTCGTCGACGGCTCGGAGCCGCCGGCGCTCGAGGTGAGCCGCTTCACGGTCGGACCCTGAGTCCGCCGAGACTCCTCTTGGTCGAGGCCCGGGCCGTGCGGTCCGGGCCTCGTCACGTCCGGATCCCGGTGCTTGCCGCCGTGCCGGGTCGTGCGCACACTCTCGGTTCCCGCTGCGCGCGTTCCCGAATCCCCGGAGTCCGATGACCACGCCGTCGCTCGAATCCGTCCTGCGTCCGCTCGTCCTGGTCCGCGCCGCGCTCGGCGGGGTGCTCATGGGACTGGCCAACCTGGTCCCCGGGATCTCGGGTGGCACCATGCTGCTGGCCGCGGGGATCTATCCCCGCTTCGTCGCCGCGGTGGCCGAGGTGAGCACGTTGCGGTTCCGCGTGCCGGCGCTGGTGTTGCTCGGCACCGTGGCCGTGGCCGCGCTCGCCGGAATCGTGCTGCTGGCCGGGCCGATCAAGGACCTGGTCGTCCACCAGCGTTGGATCATGTACAGCCTCTTCGTCGGTCTCACGCTCGGCGGCCTTCCGGTGGTGTGGCGCATGGCGCGTCCGGCGACGCGATCGGTGTTCCTGGGTGCGGGTGGAGGCTTCGTGGCCATGGCCGCGCTCGCGATCGCGCAGGCGAGTGGTGCCACCGGCGGCGACGGACAGGCCGACCTGCTGCTGCTCGGGCTGGCCGGACTGGCCGGGGCCAGCGCCATGATCCTGCCCGGTGTGTCGGGCGGCTACCTGTTGCTCGTGCTCGGGCAGTACGTGCCGATCCTCGGCGCGATCGAGGCGCTGAAGGACGCCGTCGCCGCGCGTGACCTGGCGGCGGCCACCGAGCCGGCGCTGACCGTCCTGCTCCCGGTCGGCGTGGGTGTCGTGGCTGGCGTGGTCGTCGTGAGCAACGCGTTGAAGTGGTTGCTGGCGCGCTACGAGAAGGCCACGCTCGGCGTGCTGATCGGCCTGTTGCTCGGCGCAGTGGTCGGGCTGTGGCCCTTCCAGGCGCCGGTCGAGCCGCCGCTCGGGGCCACGGTGAAGGGTGAGGTGGTGACCGCCGAGTCCCTCGCCACGATCGAGGTCGAGGACTGGCCCACGCGGAGGTTCACGCCCGACGCCGGACAGGTGGGGGGCGCACTCGGGTTGGTCGTGCTCGGCTTCCTGGTGACCTCGGCGATTGCCCGGTTGGGCCGCGACGAGCCCAGCGCCTGAGTCAACCCCGTTCGCAGAGTGCGAGGCCGCGGGTGACGATGTCGGCCTCGTCCACGAGCACCGTGTCGGCGGCCGGGCCGAGGGGGATGTACGTGTCGCGGCCGCGCACGCTCGCCGCCGGGCGGCTCAGGCCCTCCTC
>DATFKK010000195.1 GCA_035268685.1 Candidatus Krumholzibacteriia bacterium
CATGCTGCCCTCCTCCGGGCCGATCATCGCGGTCAGCTTCATCTGGCAGTTCACCAATATCTGGAACGACTTCCTCTTCGGTGCGAGCTTCGCTTCGGGGGGCGCCGCTCCGATGACCGTGGCGCTGAACAACCTCGTCAACTCGTCCACGGGCGTGCGCGAATACAACGTCCACTTCGCCGGCGCCATCATGGCCGCCGCGCCGACGCTCTTCGTGTACATCGTGGCCGGCCGCTACTTCGTCCGGGGCCTGATGGCCGGTTCGGTTAAGGGATAAGCTGCATGGGTTTCCTCGCCATAGACCAAGTCACCAAGTCCTACGGCGCCGTCGAGGTGCTTCACCATGTCGACATCGCGGTGGAACAAGGTGAGTTCCTTGTCCTCGTCGGACCCTCCGGCTGCGGCAAGTCCACCTTGCTTCGCATGATCGCGGGTCTGGAGGACATCACCGACGGCAACCTCGAGATCGACGGGCTCCGCGTCAACGACGTCGCCCCGCGCGAGCGTGACATCGCCATGGTGTTCCAGAACTACGCCCTGTACCCCCACATGAGCGTGTTCGACAACATGGCCATGAGCCTGCGGATCCGGAAGATGCCCTCCGACGAGGTCGAGGTCCGCGTGCACGAGGCCGCCGAGTTGTTGGGCGTCGAGCATCTGCTCGATCGCCGGCCGGCGCAACTGAGCGGCGGACAGCGTCAGCGGGTGGCGGTGGGACGCTCCATCGTTCGGCGTCCGAAGGTCTTCCTGTTCGACGAGCCCCTTTCGAACCTCGACGCCAAGATGCGCGTGGAGATGCGCACCGAGATCAGCCGGCTGCACAAGAACCTGAAGGCCACCATGATCTACGTGACGCACGACCAGACCGAGGCCATGACCATGGGCGACCGGATCGTCGTGCTCGACGCGGGCGAGGTGCAGCAGATCGACGCGCCGCTCGCCTTGTACGACCGCCCCGCGAACCGCTTCGTGGCCGGGTTCATGGGGAGTCCCCCCATGAACTTCTGGCGCGCGCAGGTGGCCGACGACGGCCTGCACGTGGGCGACGGGGTCTGGAAGGTCACCGGTGGGTATCCCGAGCGCTTCGATGCGGTGAAGGGCCGCGAGGTGATCCTGGGTGTGCGACCCGAGGACTTCGCCGTGGGAGGTGAATCGAACGGCCGGCCCACCGCCGCTTCGCGCGTCCGGCTCGAGGTGGTCGAGCCGCTGGGGAGCGAGACGCTCGTCTACTGGCACACCGAGGACGTCAACAGCGTCGCTCGCGTGCGGCCCGATCACCGGGTCGAGGTCGACGAGGAGGTCGCCCTGCGCATGGATCTGGAGCGAGCTCACGTCTTCGATCCGGATTCGGGCCTCGCACTGCGTTGACCCCTGCGTCGTCCGGATCTAGACTGGGTCTCCTCCCGGCCACCTCACCTCGTGTTCCTCCACCATTCCCAAGGAGGTCGGCCGATGCGATCCATGCTCTCGGCTCTGACCGCGATCGCACTCTGTGCGCTGGCGCTGACACCCGCATCGGCGCAGGACACCATTCCCAACGACGTCACCGCGACCTTCACCGTGTGCCTCGAGGGCGCCGGCGGGAGTGTCGGAGACGTGTGCATCACCGGTGGTGCGGACGTCCTCACCAACTGGGGTTCCGGTGTCACGATGACCAACGTCGAAGGCGACCTCTACACCGTGGACGTCATCTTCCCCGCGGGAACGGCGGCGACCGTCGAGTACAAGTACCGACGGGAGGACTGCGTCGACTGGGAGAACGATCCCAATCGCTCGATCACGTTGCCCACCGACGGCACCGCCACCGTGGAACAGGAGCCGGAGAGCTTCAACCGGTTCACGCCCATCGGTTGCGGGCTGTCCGGTGCCACCACCGAGGACAAGACGGTCTGCTTCCAGATCTGCCTCGACGGCGTGGCCTACACCGGCGACAGCTGCGTGATCGGCAACATCGACGCTCTCGGGTCGTGGGAGACCGGACTCGTGCTGGAGCAGGTGGGTGTCGACGTCTGGCAGACGTGCGTCACCTTCCCCGCGGGAACGGGCGTGCCGTTGGACATCCAGTACAAGTTCCAGATCGACGACTGCACCTTCTGGGAGACCATCGACGAAGATCCGTTCACCAACCGTACGCTCGAACTCACCGCCGACAGTCCGGCGGTCCAGACGGTCGATTCGGTCTGGGAGAACGGCGACGGCTTCTGCGGTGGTCCGGTCGACACCGACGACGAGAGCTGGGGCACCGTGAAGTCCCGGTATCGCGACTGATCCGAAGGAACCATCCGGACGGCGGAGACGGACGGGGGCGCTCCACGGCGCCCCCGTCCCCGTGCCCGGTCTCGACGTCGCGGAGTCAGTCGTCGTCGCGCTCGTCGTGCTCTGGTTCGAACGGTGCGTCGACGGCCGGCTCGTCCTCGGACTCGGTCCGGATCAGCAGGTAGGCCATGCGTCCGTTGATCGCGTCGATGGCCACGTGCAGGACCATGGCCGGCACCAGCGAGCCGCTCGCCCAGGTCAGTAGACTCATCACCGCGCCGACCAGTGTGGTCTTCAGGATTCCACTCGTCCCCTGGTAGGCGTGGCCCAGTCCGAAGACGAGGGTGGCCACACCGAAGGCCGCGAGATCGTCGGTGTACAGTGCGAACAACCAGGGCAGGTAGCCGCGGTAGAGGATCTCCTCGCAGATCCCGGCCGTCCACGCGACGGGTCGGAACCAGGAGTACTCGTCCGGGGTGTGCGGCAACATGGGTCGTAGATCGGTGATCTGGCCCCTGGCCTCACGGCGGGTCTCGGCGTCGGCCAGCGCCGTGCTCGCCTGCCCGTGGACGAGCATTCCCAGTGCGCCGGACACGAGGAAGGCTCCGAGCACCCGCAGGTCGAGTGGCAGGTCCAGACCGAGGCTCGCGAACGCGTGCCCCTGCACGACCCAGTGGACGGCCAGCAGCGCCACCAGCGACCACTGCACGACCACCACCCGGCGGTAGGCAGTGAGGCGCGCGCGCGGATCGTCGGCTCGGATCGCGCGGTGCAGACGCCGCCAGCTCCGCATGGACCACAGCGGGAGTCCCGCGATCAGGACCACGGCCAGCAAGAGGTCGAAGGGGGTGAGGGCTTCCATGGCTCAGGCGGCGCCGGCCCGGACGGCGGTCGCCGCGCGCTCGGCCTGGGCAACGTGCCGCGGAACGTGCCAGGCGTGCACCTGGAAGGCCTGGGCCAGTGACATGTGGATCGGCAGCGGCAGCGGGAGCCGGACGCGCGAGCGACCGAGCCCACGCCCGTCGGCGGCATCGATGAGTCGGATCCACGCATCGTGGTACCGGTCGAAGTCGTCACGGACGCGGGTCGCAGTCAACGAGGTGGTCGCAGGCCGGAAGATCTTCGGAGCCCGGAAGCGCTTCGGTGCGTTGGAGGGGTCGAGGGATCGCAGGAACAGGCGTCCGGTCAGCGTTCCGCGCTCGTAGGGTGGTCCACCCGCAGGTGCCTCGGCGATGGCACGTTGCATCCGAGGCTGGTAGACGGTCGCCGTGGCATTGAGGTGCTCGATCGCCTGCAGCGCCGACCAGCTTCCCGGCTGGGGCTGACGATTGGCCACGGCCGGGTCGAGTTCGTCGAGCAAACGATGTACGCGTTCGCGCGCCGCCTCCAGGTCGTGACGGTGTCGGTTCAGGGTGTCGCACGCGACCATGCGGGGTGGCCTCTTCCGGGGGTGTGGCTCTCGCGAAGACGGTTCAGCCGATCACTGACCGAACATCTCGTCGTAGTCTTCCATCGCTGCCTCGATCACCTTCGAGGCATGGTCGGCGTCGTAGACGTCCTCGATCGAGACGTGGGGTTCGGAGTTCGGGACCAGCTTGTACGTGCTGAAGTAGTGGTGCAGCCGTTCCACGAGCACCTCGGGCAGCTCGCGCACGCTGGTGACCGCTCCCCACAGATTGTCGTTGGCCAGTACGGCCACGATCTTGTCGTCGGCCTCGCCCCCGTCGATCATCTGCAGTCCACCGACCACGCGGGCGTCGAGGATCACCTCGGAGCGTTCGATCGGTCGCTCGCTGATCACACAGATGTCGAGCGGATCACCGTCTCCCTTCACCGACTTCGGCGACAGTGACCGCACGCGCTCTCCACAGTAGGTGCGGGGAACCAGACCGTACAGGGCAGGCGGTTGCGACGACGTCCTCTGCGGCCGGTCGACGCGCAGGTATCCCGTCTTCTTGTCGAGTTCGTACTTCACGAGGTCGAAGGGCGTGAGCTCGATGTAGGCGTGGACCACGTGGGGTGGGTTCGAGCCCACGTCGAGGCCGTGCCAGGGATGGGGACGCCAACGGAAGAAGGGCGAGGGAAAGCTCATGCGGGACTCCGTCGGACACCGATCGGCAGGAGGTGGTCGTACTCGTCACCGGGTTGTCTGCACCCGATCACTGCGCCAGCGCCGGTAGGTCTCCTTGTTCGGGTTGAAGTATCCGAAGTGGAGGTGCGGGAAGCGGTCGCGCAGCCGCTCCATGAGAACGCCCAGGCCGAAGCCCTCTCGCACGCTGCCCTCGGGGAGGATCCGACGGTACAGTTCCGGGTCGATGTTCAGGTTGCGCATCTGGATCAGGTCGAGGTCGCAGTGATCGACGAAGTCGACCAAGGCCTCGAACTCCTCCTCGGTGTCGGTCACGCCCGGGAAGACGAGGTAGTTGATCGAGCGGAAGCGATCGTGCCGCCGCATGATCTGCAGGGTCTCGACGACGTCGTCGAGGTGGTAGTTCGCCGGGCGGTAGTAGGGGTCGTAGATCGACAGACGCGGGCTGTTCAGGCTGACGCGGATCGCGTCGAGCCCCTCACGGCACATGGCCTCGACCACGTCGGGCAGGCTTCCGTTGGTGTTGACGTTGATGGTGCCGCGGTCGGTCCGAGCGCGGATGGCCCGGATCGACTCCGGGAGCAGGTCGCGCGCGAGCAGTGGCTCTCCCTCACAGCCCTGCCCGAAGCTGGCCACGCCGTCGGGCACCTTCTCGAGGTGCGACAGCGCGACGGCGGCGATCTCGTCGGGCCGGGGCGGGCGCTTCACCCGCTCGTGGCTGGCCCCGAAGCTGCCGTCGGGCTGCAGCGAGATGCAACCGACGCAGCGCGAGTTGCACGTGACGCTCGTGGGCAGCGGCGCCTCGTGCCGACCGATGAAGAAGTTCTGCGCGGCGCGGCAGTTGTACTCGAGCGCGCATCGCTCGAGCTGGCGGACCACGGCGTTGTCGCCGTCGACGTCGACGCGGCGGGCCACCTGCTTCTGCAGTCGGTCGGCGTCGAAGCGCCAGGGATCCTGCCGCGCGTCCTCGTCGACCCGGATCCCCGTGGCCCAGAAGCGGTCGTCGGCGAAGCCCACCGCGGCGTAGGCGAAGAGCGGCAGCGTCGGCGCGTCCTCCAGGGTCCGGTAGGTCGGATGCAGGAAGAGTGTCCACGCCGGCGCCAGGAATCCCGCGACGGCGTTGCATCCCTCGCGCTCGAAGGTGGTCGGTTCGCCGGTGTCGGGATCGAGGCCGATCGGCGTGCGGTCGGGCAGGAGGAAGAGGTCGCTGCCCCGGGGCAGTTCGACGATCTCGTCGTCGCGGGGCGGACGTGGGTCGCCCCCGCCGCTGGCCGCCATGAGGAGCGACGGGTGATCGAGGATCGACCCGTCGGGCTCGGCGTAGACCATGCGCAGGGGTTCGGAGGGGAGTCTGCGTTCGCTCATGAGCGATAGGCTAACACACGCCCGGGCCGTCCGCGACGCGGCTCAGGAATCGTCGCGGACGTTCTCCTGAGGGCGCCGATCGACGCTCAACGTGAAGAGGTCGGGTCGGCTGTAGTGGCCGGCGACGTCGAGCTTCAGCCTCGACTCGTCGCAGCGGGCGGGGTCGATCTCGGCGAACACGATCTCTTCGCGCCCGATCACCGGTTCGACGACATAGCTCGTGTCCGGCGCGACGATCGACGAGCGGCCGTCGAGCAGCAGGGTGTCGTCGTCGCCGGGCAGGGCCTCGAGCAGTTCGAGTCCTTCGTCTGCACCGAGCGAACGATAGCCCTCGATCATGCCCCCGCGGCTCAACGGCGTTCCGCAGCAAAGGACGAAACAACCGCCCTCGAAGGCGTACTGGCGGCTCGCCAGCTGGTGCAGGTCGTGGCCGCTCGGCCACTGGGCCACGTGGACGATCTCGCCCGCGGCGTGCATGACCTGCCGCAGTGCGGGCATCCAGTGTTCCCAGCAGACCATCGCCCCCACGTTCCCGTGTGGAGTCCCGAGCACCTCGAGGGTGCTGCCGTCGCCGCGGCCCCAGATCATGCGCTCGGTGTAGGTGGGAACCAGCTTGCGCCGCAGTGCCCGGCTCCGGCCGTCCCTCGAAAGCGAGGCGATGGTGTTGTACAGGGTGTTACCGCGTCGTTCGTGCAGGCCCATGACCACGTCGCAGTCGTGTGCACGTGCGGCTTCGTGGAGCCGGGCGAGCTCGGGACCGTCGATCGTGGGCGACTGCTCGAACAGACGCCGGTAGACAGCGCGTGCCGGAGCGCTGTTCCACAGGGCCGCGCCGGGTGCACTGTCGATCCAGGCCGGGTAGCCGGTGAGCCAGGTCTCGCCGAAGGCCACCAACGACGCACCCGTACGGGCCGCTGCCCCGATGCGTTCCAGGGCCCGGTCGACGGTCGCGTCGAGGTTCAGGAAGACGGGCGCGGCCTGGACCACTGCGACGCCGAAGGATCGATCGACCATGAACGCTCAGCCCTTGCGTGCGCGGCGTTGTGACCGGCGATCGCTCAGCAGAGCGATCAGCTCTCCCACCGTGTGGTGGGCCTCCAGGGGATGCCGCAGCGAGATCTCCCCGTGGATCCGATAGTGGTTGCGACGGCCGTCGCGTTCCCGGTCTATGATCCCGGCGTCCTCGAGTTCACCCACGATGCGCTGGACCGCGCGTTCGGTGATCCCCACCCGCTCGGCCACCTCGCGGATCCGGATGTCCGGCTCCTGGGCCAGGCACAGGAGCACGTGACAGTGATTGCTGAGAAAGGTCCACGAGTGTCCGTGACCATGCATCGCGCGCACGTCCATCGGCTGGCACCCCGTCTTGACGCTTGGGGGATTGCCGTTACCTAGTTGCAGGAAAATCTATTCAGGAATCGGATTGCGCAAGTGTGGGGTCGTTCCTTTCCTGGGTGCGCTCGACCCGTGCCTCCCGAACCCGCCTGACAGCAGAGGTCCTTCTCGGCCATGCCCATCATGTTCCCGACCGTTCTGGCGTTGCTCGTCGGATCGCTCGCCGTCCCCGCTCTGGCGCGTGTCGCCGGCCGGGCGACGGGGTGGATATTGGCTCTCGTCGTGGGTGGGGCCGGCGTTCTGATCCTCCGGCAGGGCTTCCGGACGCCGGCCGTCGAGGTCGTCCCGTGGCTCGGGGATCTCGGCGTCCACCTCGCGCTACGGCAGGACGGACTGGCCGCCACCTTCGTGTTGCTCGTGGCTGGGATCGGTGCGCTCGTCCTGTTGTACGGCGACGGCTATCTCCACGGCAGCGCGCTGCGCGCACGCGTGCTCGCGTTGTTGACCGCCTTCCTGGCCGCGATGCTCGGCCTGGTGCTCAGCGACGACCTGATCACGCTCTTCGTGTTCTGGGAACTCACCTCGATCACGTCGTACTTGCTGATCGGGGTCAAGCACCAGGACGAGTCGTCGCGCTCGGCGGCGCGGCAGGCACTGCTGGTCACCGGTGCCGGTGGGATCGCACTGTTGGTGGGCCTGATCCTCCTGGCGCGGATCGGCATGGATGCCGGTCTGGCTGTCGACGAGGCCTGGCGCGTCTCGTCGCTGTTGACGATCGATCCGCGAGCGCATGCACTCTATCCGGCTGCGCTCGCGCTGATCCTGCTCGGCGCCTTCACCAAGTCGGCGCAAGTCCCCTTCCACTTCTGGCTGCCCGCGGCCATGGCCGCGCCCACGCCGGTCAGTGCCCTGCTGCACTCGGCCACCATGGTCAAGGCGGGCGTGTTCCTGCTGGCGCGGTTGCACCCGATCATGGGGGGCACCACGGCGTGGGTCTGGACCGTCACGGCGGTGGGCATGGCGACCATGTTCTACGCTGCGGTGGTGGCGGTGCGGCAGCGCGATCTGAAGAAGGTCCTCGCGTGGTCGACGGTCGCGGTGCTGGGCGTGCTGACCATGTTGTTGGGCCTGGGCACGAAGAAGGCCGTCGAGGCGGCCGTCGTGTTCCTCGTGGCCCATGCGCTGTACAAGGCAGCCCTCTTCATGGTCGCCGGCAACGTCGACCACGGTGCGGGCACGCGCGACCTGGCGCACCTCGGGGGGCTGCGGAGGCTCTTGCCGTGGACTGCGGCGGCCGGTGCCGTGGCCGCGCTGAGCAAGGCCGGTGCGCCTCCCATGTTCGGGTTCGTGGGCAAGGAACTGCTCTACAAGGCCAAGGTCGACCTGGACGGGATCACCGCCCTGTTGGTGCTGGTCGCGGTGCTGGCGAACGTGGCTCTCGTGGCGGCGGCCCTGCTGGTTGGCGTACGACCCTTCTGGGGCCGATTGCGTGAGAAACTGGAGGACGCACACGAAGTCCCCTGGTCCATGCGGGTGGGTCCACTCGTCCTGGCGTCGGCCGGGATCTTCATCGGCCTGGTGCCGGCGGCGTTCGACCGCGGTCTCGGATCGGCCATGGCCTCGTCGATCCTGGCGAAGCCGGTGGCCATGGAGCTGAAGCTCTGGCACGGCGTCGATCCCACGGCACTCACCGTGCTGGCCCTGAGCATCGCGACATTGATGGCCGGTGCCGCAGTGTTCACGCGTCGTCGGGGTGGGCTGACCGCGACGACCGGTCCCATGCCCGACACGCCATTGTTCGCGGGGCGTGTGTTCGAGCGGTGGTTGCTGGCGTTGTACGCGGGAGCCGGAGTGTTCACGCGAGTGCTGCACACGGGTTCGTTGCGACGCTACGTGCTGCTGACGGTGGGAGTGTCGCTGGCGTTGTTGGCCACGGTGCTGTTGCGCAACGGGTTGCCGAACCTGTCGGTACCCTTCCACGCGCCCGAGCTCCACGAGTGGTTCGTGCTCCTGTTGATCGTGGGCGGGGCGTTGCACGCGGCCACCACGCGCTCACGACTCGCGGGTGTCGCCGCCGTCGGTGTGTCGGGCGCCGGCGTGGCCCTCGTGTTCCTGTTCTTCGGCGCCCCCGATCTGGCCATCACGCAGATCATGGTGGAGACGTTGACGGTCGTGCTCTTCGTCCTGGTCTTCTACCGCATGGCCCCCTTCGTCCAACGCAGCCGTTCGTGGACCCGGATGCGGGACGCCTTCGTGGCCACCGCGATGGGTGCGGTGGTCACCGTGTCCCTGCTCGCGGTCGCGGCGGTGCCCGACGGGGCCACCGTGAGCGACGAGCACGTGGCCCGGAGCGTGGTCGAGGCCTTCGGTCGCAACGTGGTGAACGTGATCCTGGTGGACTTCCGCGCGCTCGACACCCTGGGCGAGGTCATCGTGGTGGCCTGCGCGGGTCTCGGAGTCTACGCGCTGGTCCGGTCGGGACGATCGGCCGGGAGGGCATGACCGTGGACTCGTTGATCCTGCGCACCGCCACCCGGTTCCTGGTCGGTCTGCTGGGGCTGTTCTCCCTCTTCGTGCTGATCCGTGGGCACAACGAGCCCGGCGGCGGCTTCATCGGTGGCCTGCTGGCCGGGAGCGCCCTGGCCCTGTACGCCCTGGCGAACGGCGTTCCGGAGGCCCGGCGATTGCTGCGCGTCGATCCGCGTTCGTTGATCGCGGCCGGCGCGGTGTGCCTCGTGACCGCGGCGGTGGCCAGCATGTTCGCGGGCCAGGAGATGCTCACCGGACTGTGGTTGAAGCAGCCCGTCCCCGGTCTGGGCAAGGTGAGCACGGTGCTGGTCTTCGACGTCGGTGTGTACCTGGCGGTGATGGGAATGGCCCTGCTGGCCCTGTTCACGCTCGGTGAGGACGACGAGGAGAGCCACGCGGAGGAGGCCGGACGATGACCCTCGTGCTCACGATCACCGTCGGAATCCTCGTGGCCTGTGGCGTCTACCTCATGCTCCGCCGGAGCCTGGTGAAGTTCCTGTTCGGAATCGTCCTGCTCGGTCATGCCGCGAACCTGTCCGTTTTCACGGTGGGTGGTCTGCGCCGTGGCGCGTCGGCGGTGGTGCCGGCCGGCGAGACGGTGCTCGAGCCCGGCCACGCCGATCCGCTGCCGCAGGCCCTGGTGCTGACGGCCATCGTGATCGGCTTCGCAGTGGTGTCGTTCCTGGCCGTGCTGATCCGGCGGGCGCAGGAGTCGATCGGCACGGGTGACGTCGAGGAGATGCGGGAGACGGAGGCATGAGTCACTGGGTCGTGCTGCCGATCCTCGTCCCGTTGATCGGGGCGACGCTGGGCTGGGTGTTCTGGCGTTCGCCGCGCGCGCAGGTCGTGGTCGGGATCGCGGCGTCCGTGATCCATCTCGCGGTCTCGATCGCATTGCTCGTGATGGTCGGCCGTCACGGCATCCTCGTCGCGCCCATCGGGAGCTGGACGCCGCCGATCGGGATCGTGCTCACGGCCGACCTGCTCGGCGCGATCATGGTGGTACTCACCGCCCTGCTGGGACTGACGTCGAATCTCACGGCCGTGGTCGAGGTCGATCGTCAGCAGAAGAAGGTGGGGTTCTTCCCGTTGATGCAGGTGCTGTTGCTGGGGGTCAGTGGTGCCTTCCTCACCGGCGATCTGTTCAATCTGTTCGTGTTCTTCGAGGTCATGCTCATGGCCAGCTTCGTGCTGCTGGCCCTGAGTGGCCGGCGCGACGCGCTCGAGGGCGCGGTGAAGTACGTGGGTCTGAACCTGTTCTCGTCGGCTCTGTTCCTGATCGGGGCGGGCATGGCCTACGCCATGGCCGGAACGTTGAACATGGCCGACCTGTTCGGAAAGCTGCCCGCGGTCGCCGCGCAGGACCCGACGGCCGTCACCGTTCTCGGTGCCTTCCTGCTGATCGCCTTCGCGGTGAAGGCCGGTGTGTTCCCGGTGTACTTCTGGTTGCCGGCCAGTTACCACACCTCGTCGCCGGCGGTCTCGGCCATCTTCGCGGGCCTGCTGACGAAGGTCGGCGTGTACGCGCTCATCCGCCTGACCACGATCCTGGCACCGGCGAGTTCCGGGCTGATCGAGATCATGCTCTGGGTGGCCGCGGCCACCATGGTCTTCGGCGTGGTCGGTGCGGTCGCCCAGACGCACACCCGGCGCATTCTCGGTTTCCACATCCTCAGTCAGATCGGCTACATGGTGGTCGGCGTGGGTCTGCTGGCGTCTCCCGATCCCACGGTGCGCCGGCTCGGATTGGCGGCGACGGTCTTCTACCTGGCCCATCACATCCTCGTGAAGACGAATCTCTACCTGGTGGCCGGCGCGGCGCTGCGCATGCTCGGCGACGAGCGGCTGAAGCAGGCCGGAGGGCTGGCGCGACGTGCCCCGTGGCTGGCCGCCGTGTTCCTCGTTCCCGCGTTCAGCCTCGCCGGTCTGCCGCCCCTGTCCGGATTCTGGGCCAAACTCGCCGTCTTGCGATCCGGTGCCATGGGGGAGGCCTGGTTGGTCGTGGCCGCCGCGGCCGTGGCCGGGATCCTCACGCTGGTCAGCATGCTGAAGATCTGGAACGAGGTGTTCTGGAAGGACCTGCCCGAGGGTTCGACACCGGCGCCGGCGCTGAGCACGTCTGAGAAGTGGATGCGTGGGCTTCCCATGGCGATCCTGGCCGTGGCGACCCTGTCGATCGGTCTGTGGCCGGCGCCATTGTACGAACTGGCCGAGCGTGCGGCCGCGCAGCTGCTCGATCCGGGGGCGACGATCGAGGCCGTGCTGCCCGACGGCGCCGTGGCCGCGTCCTCGGAGGTCCAGCCGTGAACGCCTTCCTGCTGAACCTGGTCTTCGCTGCGGTCTGGGCCGCACTCGTGGGCGAGGTCGACACCCCGCACCTCGTGTTCGGCTTCCTGCTGGGCTACGGCGTGCTGTGGGTGTTGCGTCCGATCATCGGTGGATCCTATCACCGCAAGCTGCCCATGCTGATCGGCTTCGCGGTGTTCTTCCTGCGCGAGCTGGTCGTGTCGACCCTGCGCGTGGCGTGGGAGGTCGTGACTCCCGCCGACAAGCGTCGTCCCGGGATCGTGGCCGTTCCGCTCGACGTGGAGACCGACGCCGAGATCACGTTGCTGGCGAATCTGATCACGCTCACGCCGGGCACCCTGACCATGGACGTGTCGAGCTGCCGTCGCTTCCTGTACGTGCACGCCATGTTCGTGGACGACCGCGAGGCCTTCCGCCGCGAGATCAAGGACGGCTTCGAGCGCCGTGTGTTGGCCCTGATGCGCGACGACGCGCCAGGTGCCACGGCCGAAGGAGGTGCGGCGTGATCGACCTCGTGGCCGAGATCGCCCTGGGAATCCTGGGGACCTCGCTGGTCCTTGCCTTCGCCCGTCTGGTCCGCGGTCCCGCGCTGGGGGACCGGGCGCTGGCCCTGGACCTGATCAGCACGATCAGCGTGGCCGTGGCCGCCGTGGTGGCGATCCGCTTCCGTAGCACCGTGTACCTCGACGTCGCCGTGGTCCTCGGATTGATCGCCTTCATCGGGACCGTGGCCTTCGCCCGTTATCTGGAACGGGGGGAACGTCGATGATCGAGATCCTCGTGGCGATCCTCGTCCTGTTGGGCGCCCTGGCCACGTTGGTGGCCGGGGTGGGTCTGGTGCGCATGCCGGATCTCTACACGCGGATGCAGGCGACGAGCAAGGCGGCGACGCTCGGCGCGATCCTGGTGCTGCTGGGCACCGCGCTGGCCTTCGGCGAGACCGCGATCACGGTGCTCGCACTGGTGGTCGTGCTCTTCCTCGCGTTGACGGTTCCGGTGGCCTCGCACATGTTGGCCCGTGCGGGTTACGTCGCCGGGGTGCGCATGGCCGACCCCGGTGCCCCTGACGAGCTCGAAGGTCGCTACGAGGCCGGCACGCATCGCCTGCGGGCTCCGGAACCGACGGCCGAGTCCCCGGCGCGCGATCGGAGAGGCTCGGCCTGACGACCGGGCTGGAATCCGCGGCCACCACGGCACACGCACCCCTCCGGAGGCCACATGCCCCGATTCCTGGGCCAGACCAGCTACGAGCACGGCAGCCTGCAGCGCGTGGGCGTCCTGCTCAGCAACCTGGGCACTCCCGACGAACCCAACGCGCCGGCCCTGCGCCGCTACCTGCGCCAGTTCCTGTCGGACCCGCGCGTGATCGAGGTTCCCCGCCCCGTATGGGCGGTGATCCTGAACTCTTTCATCCTGCCGTTCCGGCCGCGGAAGGTGGCCGAGGCCTACCGCGAGATCTGGACCGAAGAAGGCTCGCCGTTGCTGGTGATCGCACGGCAGCAGCGTGACGCCCTGCGCGAGCTCCTGCAGGAGCGCTACGGTGATCTGGTCCGTGTCTCGGTGGGCATGCGCTACGGACAGCCGAGCATCGACGCCGCGCTCCGGGAACTGCTCGACGACAACTGCCGTCGGATCCTGCACGTACCGTTGTACCCGCAGTACGCGGCTGCGACCACCGCGACCAACATCGACGAACTGGCGCGCAGCTTCGCCCGCCGCCGCTGGGTGCCCGAGCTGCGTACCGTCAATCAGTACGACGACGACCCGGGCTACATCGCCGCGCTCGCCAACAGCGTACGCGAGTTGTGGGAGCGCGACGGTGAACCGGAGCGCCTGCTCATGAGCTTCCACGGGATTCCGCAGCGCTACTACGACCAGGGCGATCCCTACCCCTGCTTCTGCCAGCGGACCGGTCGTCTGCTGGGTGAGGCGCTGGGGATCGAGAAGGATCGTTACGCGGTGACCTTCCAGTCGCGCTTCGGGCGCGAGCCCTGGGTGCAGCCCTACACCGACGTGACCCTCGAGGAATGGGGAGCCGAGAAGCTCGGCAGCGTCGACGTGATCTGTCCCGGGTTCAGTGCCGATTGCCTCGAGACCCTCGAGGAGATCGACATGCAGAACCGCGAGTTCTTCCAGGAGGCCGGGGGCGGGCGTTTCCGCTACGTCCCGGCGCTGAATGCGCGGGCCGACCACGTGGAGGCCCTGGCGGGGATCGTCGAGCGTAACGTGGGCGGCTGGGTGCCGGCCGAGCGCCGGCAGGTGACGTCGTGAGCCGGTGGCTCGATCCATTGCCCGAGGCCTGGCGCGGACGGACCGAGGACCTTGCCCTGCTGCTACTCCGTCTCGGTTTCGGGGGCATCATGATCTACGGGCACGGTTGGGCCAAGCTGACCGGCTTCTCCGAACTCGTGGCCGAGTTCCCCGACCCGCTCGGAGTGGGTTCCGCCGCCAGCCTCGGCCTGGCCGTCTTCGCCGAGGTCTTCTGCGCTGCGGCGGTGGTGCTGGGCCTGCTCACCCGATGGAGCCTGGTTCCGCTGGTCGCGACCATGGTCGTCGCGGTCTTCGTGGTGCATGCCGAGGATCCCTTCCAGCGCCAGGAGCTGGGACTCCTGTACCTGTTCGGTTACGCCGCGCTGTGGCTGAAGGGTCCGGGCCGATGGTCGGTGGACGCCGCCCTCGGGTGGTTGCGCCCGGTGCGCGTCTGAACCGGATCGCACCTCAGAACAGACGGCCCTGGACCGCGCTGTGCTTCGGCGGCACCGGCAGACCGGCGTGGGTCCGCAGGTTGAAGGTCTGCACCGCGTGCCGGGCCAGTTCCACGTTGTTGTGCTCCGTGGGCTGGTGCACGAAGAGGTGGGCCGTGTGGAGCCCCGCTTCGAACCAGTCGGCCAGGCGGTCGGCCCAGGCCCCGGTGCGGTCGTAGTCGGTGGGGTCGAGGTCGTTCAGGGCCAGGCGAACGAAGGCAGTGGGCGCGGTCAGTTCCATGTGCAGCACGTCGCGGCGGCCGGCGACGTCGGTGATCACCGCGATGGCGCCCGACTGGCGCAACAGGGCGAAGACCTCCTGGCGGACCGCCGGATCGGCGAACCACTCGGTGTGGCGCAGTTCCACCGCGAAGGGGATCTCGGCCGGCCAGGACTCGACGAAGGTCCGCAGGGCCGGCCACTCGCGTGGCCCGAAGTCGTTGGGCAGCAGCAGCCAGCACACGCCGAGCGAGTCGCCGAAGGCCGCGACCGCCTCGAGGAAGGCGTCGCGGTCGGCGTCGACCGACCGCAGACGTTTCTGGTGGCTGATCGTGCCCGGCAGCTTCGGGCAGAAGCGGAAGCCAGGTGGCACCTGCGCCGCCCATCGCCGGTTCTGTTCGGCGTCGCAGCGATACCAGGTGGCGTTCAGTTCCACGGTGGGCAGCGCGCGGGCGTAGGCGTTCAGATACCCGCCCGGTGTGGTGCCTTCCGGGTAGAGCGAGCCCACGTAGCCGCGGTCGGCCCACCGGGGGCTACCCACGCGCAGGTCGTGGCTGCGTCCCCGTCCGCGAACCCCGGCGAGCAGGGCACGGGTCCCCGGCGGGTCCGGCGGGAGTCGGAAGTCGATGGCGTCGAGCGCGACGCCGCGGCCGAAGTCCACGTCAGCTGGTTCTCCACTGGGCGCGGTAGCGCCGCCCGAGGCTCACGATACGGGCGATCAGTGTGTCGTAAGCGACGCCCGCGAGCAAGGCACTCTCGGCGAAGAGGTCGTCGGCGGCGAGATCCGGATTGGCGTTGACCTCGATCACGTGGGGGACGTCGCCGGGGTCGAGACGCAGATCGATGCGGGCGAAGCCGCTCATGCCGAGCATGCGATACACCCTCTTGGCCAGCCGGAAGATGCGTCGCTCCACGGCCGGCTCCAGGTCCTGCGCACGGTCGACGGTGACGTCCACGCGGTCCTGGTACTCGGTGTCCCACTTGATCTTGTGCGATGCGATCCGATAGGAGCCCTCGGGCATGCGCCCGAAGTCCATCTCGAGCACGGGGAAGGCCTGCAGCCGTTCGTTGCCGAGCACGCTCACGTACATCTCACGGCCGTCGACGAATCCCTCGACCAGTGCGTCGGTGCCGATCCTCTCGTGGACGAATTCCACCCGAGCGCGCAAGTGGGCCTCGTCGGTCACCACCGAAGCCTGACTGATGCCGAACGAGGCGTCCTCGACCGCACTCTTCACGAACAGCGGGAAGCGCATCCGCTTCGAAAGACGGGTGCGCCGGTTCATGGGAAAGACCTGGAAGCGAGGTCCGGGCACACGGTGATAGGCGAGGACCTTCCGGCAGAGGGCCTTGTCGTGCGACAGCATGAGTCCGCGCGGATTGCAGCCCGTGTACGGGATCTTCATCAGCTCGAGGTAGCTGGCCACGTGCTGGTCGTACATGGCCACACCGTGGAACTCCTCGAGCAGGTTGAAGGCGATGTGGGGACGCTTTTCCTCGATCGCGACCCGGATCGCTCCCAGGTCGGTCTGTACACCGAGCACGTGGACCTCGTGCCCGAGTCCCCGCAGCGCGTGGCACACGTCGTACTCGGTGCGCCAGAGCGCGATCTCCTTCTCCGTGTGGCCTTCCAGCGACTCGGGGGGGACCAGGTCCTCGTGGACCAGGACGAGCACGCGAAGTTTCTTCACAACATGATCCGATGGGGTGTGCGGTGGATGGTCCGCGTGGTGTGTACGGCCACGAGCACGCTCGCCTCGTGGAAGGTCTTCGACTCGCTCAGGGTGAGCCGGAGCTCGAGTTCGCGGCAGCGGTTGATCATGTCGACGATCACGTGGTCGACGGTGTAGGCGACCTCGCCGGTCCACCGTCCGACCACGTCACGGATGTGAGGGCGGGCGCGACGCAGGAACGAGGCGGCGGTCGGCCGACGTCGGAAGTGGGGATCGGACGAGAAGAGCACCAGAAGGTCTTCGTCGAAGATCGACGGGAAACTCGCGCCGTAGCGCTCGTGCTTCTGTTCGTAGTACTCGCGCAGGGTCATGGAGCTGCGCGACACCGGTTCGACGTGCCGACGCGAGCGGACCTTCGTGGGCCGGCCTGCGATCGAGTCCATCATCGAGTCGACGACCTCGAGCTTCTGCAGTGCGGGCCATCCACGGTAGCGGCTGCGCCACCGGCTGTTCGGTGCGAGCCACACGGCGAAGGTCTCGGCGAAATCCTCGGCGGGGTGCGCCTGTGCGTACCATCCACGCAGGTGCTGCACGTGGTTGCGGCTGCGTGCCCGGGGAACGTACGAATCGGGGTAGGGCTTCCCGTAGGGGCCGAAGGTGTCGCGCCAGCGGGGACGCCGGTGCAGACGGTAGGCGGTGCAGGCGGCGTGGCCGGCCTCGTGCCGCAACAACTTCATGCACTCGCGGTCGCTCGATCCTTCGACCGCCAGCATCATGCGCTTCTCCAGGCGCATGAGCCGCTCGTGGGCGAGGAAGAACGGGATGGCGATGCCCGGGATGCCGTCGGGGCTGAACCACTCGGTCGAGAGCCACACGTGGGGACGCAGGCGGAGGCCCCGGGCTTCGAGTTCGCCGTGCAGCTGCTCGACGCGATCGGCGAGCCAGGTGTCGCGCCAGTCGAGGCCGAGGTCACGCAGCCGCAGATCGAGGAGATCGCGGTCGCTGGCGGACTCCCACCACGACCTGGACCCATTGCGCGATCGTCGACTCCTCACCATGTGCGCAGTGTCCGCCAGGGCCCCGAAGGGGTCAACCGACGGTGCGGCCGTCGGCCCGGAACGAGAACGCCCCGCTCCGTGGGGTGGAGCGGGGCGCACCGGCTGAACGAACGACGGAGGGATGTCGGGGTCAGCGAGCGGCGGCGAGGCCGGAGGGTGTCCCTTCGGCGACGATGCGCACCAGGAAGAGCCCGTGGTCGAGGGTCTGACCGTCGTCGGCGTCGTGGTGCCATGCGAGCTGGTGCGATCCTTCCGCCCAGGTTCCGCGCGCCAAGGTGCGGACCAGGTTGCCCTCGAGATCGAGGACTTCGAGACGCAACGAACGCGTGCTCGCGAGTTCGAAGTCGATCGCCGTCGCCGGGGCACGGACGTCTCCGAGATCCACGAGGCGCAGGGCATGGCCGTCGTCGGCTCGCAGTGCGGTGCCGGCGGTCACGATCGTGGGAGTCGGGGCGCGGTCCTCGCCATCGACCCGCGCCAGGACACTGGCTGCTTCTGCCGATCGGCCCTCGTGCGCGGTCACGGGCGCCGGTGCGACCACGAAGGTGATGGCGATCAGGAGAGCAGCCAGCGCTGGGACGAGGTGGGGGCGGCGAGCCGTGCGGCCGAGAGTCATCGAGGGCCTCCTGGGCGATCCTGCGGGTGTATGTCGTGCTCGCCCGGGCTACAGCACCTCGTGTGCCGAACACGGAAGTGCCTTGATAGCAATAAGTTGAGGCGTCGACCTTCGGCGGGCGGTCGAAAGTGTTGTGATATTCGGCCTCAATGCAATGTGATGCACAACAAGTGCCGCAACACATCGAGTGTTTTGTTGTTCGATGTCGTGGGTCCTGTTGTTCCTGCTGGGGACGGGGCGAAGAACCGGGCGCAGGATCCACCGGATCTTCACATTCGGGCGGGATCGACGGTTCGCGGTACCGTGACCGCTGGAGCTTTCTTCCCGTGATCTCCAGGCGAGGACGTCCGTGCGTTCCGGGTCCATCGAGTTCGACGTGACCACCAGCGACGAGGGCCGGCGTGTCGACGCCTTCGTCGCCGCGTCCGTGGGATGCGGTCGAGCGCGGGCGCGCGAACTCCTCGCGCTCGGAGCCGTGATGCTCGACGGCCGGACACTGGAGCCGTCGGACAAGGGACGGAAGCTCGCGGCCGGGCAGACGCTGACCGTTTCGGCGCGTGTCGACGATCCCGATCACGTGGTCCCCGCTCCCGAACTCCCGCTCGAGGTCCTGGGCGAAGGCGAGGGCTGGATCGCCGTGGCCAAGCCGGCCGGTGTCGCTGTCCATCCGTTGCGCGCCGGGGAGACGGGTACACTGCTGCAACGCCTCGCCGCGCGGCGTCCGGAGGTGATCGGCATCGGCGAAGGCGGCCGGCGCAGCGGTGTGGTGCACCGCCTGGACGTCGACACCTCCGGGGTTCAGCTCTTCGCCACCGATGCACCCACGCACCGCCGGCTCCGGTCGGCGTTCTCGGGCCACGCGATCGACAAGGTGTACCGAGCCGTGGTGGTCGGAGCGATCGAAGAACACGGTCACGCCGAAGTCGACCTCCTGGTGGGACGGCACCGCCCGGCGCGGGTCGACGTGTACCCGGCCGGCACCGGACCGAGGGGATCGCGCACCTGCTCCACCCGATGGCGTCGGCTCGAGAGCTTCGACGGCGCGTGCCTGGTCGAGGCCCGTCCGCGCTCGGGGTTCCTGCACCAGATCCGTGCGACCCTGGCGGACCAGGGTCATCCGATCCTCGGCGATCCCGTCTACGGTCCGGACGGGGCCGACCGTGCCCCGCGTCAGATGCTGCACGCCAGCGCGCTGCGTGTCGGTGCGATCGACGTGACCGCGCCCGATCCCGAGGACTTCGCCGAGGCCCTTCGACGTCTGCGCGGGACCTGAGATACTGGCGACGCGGCAGGGGCGCGTGCATACTTCGTCCTTCGCCGACGTCCGCCGCCGAACCCGTGTGAACACCGTGGATTCCTGCCGTCTGTACCCCGACCTCCTCGGTTCCGACGTGCACGCCGCCTTCGGCCGTCGTGCTCCACTGGTGGTGGAGATCGGATTCGGAAACGGGGGCTTCTTCCGCGACCTTGCGCGCGACCATCCCGACTGGAATCTGCTGTGCGTGGAGATCGCGGCGGCTTCGATCACGCGAGGCGTCGGGATGATCCGACGCGAGGGACTCGAGAACGTACGGGTGTTCTGCGGCGACGGGCGGTTCGTCGTCCGCGACCTCGTCGGGCCGGGGCAGCTCCACCGCGGATACCTGAACTTTCCCGATCCATGGCCCAAGGAGCGGCACCAGCATCGCCGGCTGCTGCAGAGTCCCTTCTTCCGCCTGCTGTCGACTCGCCTCGACCCCGACGCCGGGGAGTTCTGGTTCACGACCGACCACGAAGAGTACTTCGCGTTCGCGCTCGAACAGGCGCGCGAGACCGGTCTCTTCGAGATCGACACGGGAACACCTCCCGAGGCCGCCCTGCGCACCAAGTACGCGCAGCGGTGGCAGGAGCAGAGGAAGACGATCCACCATGCGATCTTCCGCCCGTCGGCGGTGGATCCCGATCCCCACGAATCACGCCTGGAGGTGGTCGAGGTGCCCCACGCCCGACTGTCCGGTGAACTCGACGCCGTCGGTGTCTTCGCGAAGCAGACGCACCGTGAGGATCACGGGACGGTGGTCCTTCTCGATTGCGCGCGCACGCTCGACGGGAGCCGGCTGCTCTTCACGGTGATCGCCGATGAGTCCGATCTGCGGCAGGATCTGCTGATCGAGGCGCGTCGCGCCGGCAGCGGCGCGATCTACGTCGAGTTGCTGGCCTTCGGCCGTCCGGCCACCACGCGACTCACACGGGCCGCGGTCACCCGGG